>NZ_CBFHNM010000011.1:0-87732 GCF_965657255.1 Nonlabens sp. | reverse complement strand
TTATGATGATTCGTACAGAAGTTCTTTAGTGATAAAATAAAGTAGATTTTACTTGTTTTTTACCACAGTACTTTGTTATGCCATGTCAAATATTCTATCAATTTCGAATTATTCTTTTATAAAAATGACGATTAGATAAATAGTATAGATATCTAATCGTCAATTAAAACAATACTTCTAACTATATTATAGACATATGACATGAAGTAAAATTGACCAAATAATTATTGAAAACATACTTGAAATCAAAAATCTTTTAGTACTTCGGTTGAAATTTATAAGATAGGATAATATCCATAATACTACTAATGAGCTTCCTAAGATTAGGTTATTATTAAAAAGCAAAACACTAACATTCTGATTGGTCAAATTCGCATTAAAGATAAATCTATAATTACTTTCAACTAGGCTGTCTAGCGCTATACTCAAAGTACCTAAGATATCGAACAAAACTAAGATTAAAATAAGGTGATATAAATATCTCTTACTCTTATATTTCAATCTTAATATAATTTCCAGTCCATATAAGAGAAACTTTAAAACTAGCACCGTTAACCAATATGCTGAATGATCTAACAAATATTCGCGATCAAAAATACAACTATCAGCAAATAAAGTTAATTGTATTTCGTAACCAAAAAATAAGTATAATACATTGTTAACTATCAAGGAAACAATTAAATATATTGGATAACTTAATACAATTAAGATCCATTTATTGAAATTCATCCAATACAGTTTCTTTAGTTGCACCTTCATATAGATTTATTTCTACGGTTAATTCATCGAGTAAACCATGAAACTCATTATTAATTTTAATTTCTTTCAATTATAACAGGTAGTTTTTAAGAAAGGTAGCATCTGTACTTTCGAGTAAAACTGTGTTATTATTTCCATTTTGAATACGTTCTGAGACTTTTATTCCTATGCCTAAAGCTTCAATATTTTGTTTGAAATCTGTTTTAAATAAAAAGTCAATATTCCTTAGATAATCATTCAATTCATAATATATTTCTATATAACGTAAACCTTTACTTGATTTTTTTAAGAAGTTATCTCTAAAATCTCTCATGTAGACTAAATCAAAATCATCTTCTTGATATGAATTAACTGAAACTATCTCGTTACTTTTAATTGTCTCACATACCATTTCGTCTATAGATTTTCTACAATCTAATCCTCCAGGCGCACTAATTTTACAATTCAAATCAGAAGGTCCAGAACACATCATTCCACAAGGTGTTCCTCCGCCAACACTATCATAGAAGCCTACGTCCTGATGAGCATATTTAGCAAACAATGTTTGATTTAAAATTGTTCCGAAGTTTTCTTTTGGCAGGTCGTAATGATTTATATTATTCAAACTATAGTTTAGAACAGTGTTGTTTTGATCAGAGATATACAAATAAGATGAAATATTTTCAGAAACGTCTTTAGCTAGGAAGACGTATAATACCGGATCAATGGTCGAAGTAGCCTCGTATTTATGTTGAGTGACTAATTGACCCGTATTCACATCATATAATTGTTGAATCACTGAATTTGCAGATGAATGTGTTATTAATAAAAAGCCATACTCATTTTCGAAGGGATTTTCATAATTTATATTTTGGTCTGAATACATCACAACCTCCATATAAACATTATTATTATCTAAAATTATGTTGGGGAACTTCTCTGTCAATAATTGCTTTAAGTTGTTAGTTGTTGCAAATCCTTGATTAATATTTTCGGTAGATTTTGCGAAAACTTGATGATAATCCATATTTGACAATTCTACACTACTTATTTTCGAATTATCACTAGTACAAGAATAAATCATCAGCACTAATAAAATGGATATTATATTTTTCATTTTGCATTAATTGATATGGTTTAAAATTGGCTCTCTATTCGTTTAGAGCACTTTTTTCTAACGCTTACTCTTTTTAGGATTTTCACTTTCACATACTCCTTTTTAAATGGGATATTAGCCCTTTGGTAATTGTATTTTTGTTTTAATTTTTTTATTGATATAGCATAACGGTCTAGTATAAGAATAGTAGCGGATTTACACGCACTAACTTTTCAGTTAAACAAAGACCTTTTTTTATATTTACTTACTTTAGTTTTAGCGATTAAACCGCTATTATTTTTATACATTGTTAGCCACTGGCTTTATTTTGTCCATTTTGAGAAATTATTATATCCATCATCGTCATTCCAATCATAAACTGGATAATCCTCTGACAATCGGTAAATTTTATTTCTATATTTTTCATCCACTTTTTTCACAGAATAACCATCTAAATCAGGATACTTTATCCATTTTCCCTTTATATAGTCGTGTAAATTGATTTTCGTACCATCGTCAGAGAATGAATAGCCTAAAAAATAAAGTGGATTAGAACCTTTTGTTTTTGTTTTTCCATCTTTACCTTTTATACCATTTATGTGTACACCAAAAATATGATTTCCTACCTGCATACTTTTCATTATCTCGTAGCTTACCCATTTTCTATTGAAAGTATCTGAGCCAATTAGAACACAAGTATTTGAGGTGTTTTTTAGTGCTCCATTTATTAGTCTCTTTAATGCTAAATTACCTGTCTTCTTAGCTGACTCCCAAATTGAAGCATCAAAGAAGCCTGCTGATTTTCTATCAGGTTTAGATACCCAATGATTTCTTACGACATTAGCTCTAAAATCAATAACATCTTGATAGTGAAAACTAAAAAATACTCTTTTTGCCATATTAATTGATTATAAACATTACCACAAGTGTAATTGCGATTAGGGTTCCATAAAAGATTATTTGAGTAATCGAAAATGTACTCGAAATCCAACTATTTTTATTGTTGTTTGTTATCGTTGCATTCATATTAAAATCAATCTCGTTTTCATTTTTCAGTCGAATTAGATTATACAAGTCCCTATATTTTCTTTCTTGTGATAAATAATAACCGTCTAAAAGCCAAAAAAGCGGTGTCGAAATGTAGGTAATCAGCACATAATCTATATTTGTGTCTTTGGCTGCAAATGCGAATAATGCTGCTACAAGTGTTACTGACCAACCTCTTAGTAAAAATGAATTTACATTCATTCGAGTTATTACAAGTTGTATAAATTCTAAATGTTTAATTTTATTTTCTATTCTCTCAGCCATTGTTCAAGTGTTTTAAAAGTTCGAGAGCCATCGTTTTGTGGTGGATAAAGTACATAATATCCTTCTGGTATAATTCCTCCTGCGTTGTTTCTTGAATTACCATTTTGATATTCGATAGAAGGATAAATTTGAAGGTATTCATTTCCGGCCCAATGTCCATTATTATCGGCAAGTCCTAAGATAGCTATGTTATCATTTGGTAATTTGTAAATGTCGCCTATTCCAACTTCCCAGTTACACCATTTTGAGTTAACAGCTCTATTTGTAGCTAAAAGAACAAATTTTTCATTTTCTCGAATTTTAGATTTAATTCTAATTGCGGTCGTTCCGTTTGTTTTTTCTGGCATTGTACTGTCCATCCAATCCACGTAAATACTGATTCCTAAATTTTCAAAAAAGATTTTTGCTTGTTCAATTTTTGCTTTGTCTTGATGGGAATGAGACAAAAAAATACTCGTTGTTGATGTTGATTTAGAAAAAGTCCTCGTTTCGTTGACGTAACCACTCAAACCACTACTTGATTTTTGGTTCGCTATATTCCTAAATTGTGATTCTGTTATTATTGGCATATGCTTGGTTTCGGCTTGTGGCTAACTCGTTATATAATCCCAAACGTACACTTTATCCAATATCAATTACCGGGATAAAAGCACATTCAACTGACCATTCCACCACCTAAATGACAAACTCAAAACTTACTTGATTCTTATGAAAAACCATAAAAAGAAGCATTACAGCTGCGAAATGATTCCTTAAATTTAGATCAAATAATTTAACAAATGTGATGTTACTTACTGATTCTTTAAAAATTAACAATAAATACCCATTAGTGGGTAGAAAAAAAACAGCTCAAATTCCTGTTCATTACTTGTGAATACTTCCCATAAGATTGCTTTACAAACCACTCCAAGTTCTTTATTTTTAAAAATTACAATTAAAATTATTCATGGGAACATTTATCATAGAAGGTGGACATCAATTAAAAGGAGAAATCCAACCTCAAGGTGCTAAAAATGAAGCACTTCAAATACTTTGTGCAGTCTTATTAACCGACCAGCCAGTAGAAATCAATAACGTTCCTGACATTATAGATGTCAATAAATTGATCGCTTTACTCAATAATCTAGGTGTTAAAGTGACTAAAAACGGTAAAGAATCCTACACTTTTCAAGCCGATAATATCAATCTGGACTGGTTACAGTCTGAAGAATATAAAATCCAAGGTCGTGGTTTGCGTGGTTCCATCATGTTAGTTGGTCCTTTATTGGCTCGTTTTGGTAAAGGATATATTCCACGTCCTGGTGGTGATAAAATCGGTCGTCGTCGTCTGGACACGCACTTTGAAGGTTTTATCAAACTAGGTGCAAAATTCAGGTACAATAAAGAAGAATATTTTTACGGTGTAGAAGCTGACGAGCTTCATGGCGCTTATATGCTACTTGATGAAGCATCAGTAACAGGAACAGCAAATATTGTGATGGCAGCGGTTCTTGCCAAAGGAAAAACAACCATTTACAACGCTGCTTGCGAGCCGTATTTACAGCAATTGTGTAACATGCTGGTGCGCATGGGCGCTAACATTTCTGGAATAGGTTCTAATATGTTGATCATAGAAGGAGTAGAAAAATTGGGTGGTACCACGCACCGCATTCTGCCAGATATGATTGAGATAGGTAGCTGGATCGGTCTTGCTGCCATGACCAAATCTGAAGTGACGATTAAAAATGTTGCTTATGACGAGTTAGGAATTATCCCAGCAACTTTTAGAAAATTAGGAATCACTATCGAGCGTCAGGGCGATGATATTTTTATTCCTGCGCATACCGATGGTTATGAGATCCAGAATTATATAGACGGTTCTATTCTTACCATTTCTGACGCGCCATGGCCAGGTTTCACACCAGATTTATTGAGTATCGTTTTAGTGGTGGCAACGCAGGCTAGAGGTAGTGTGTTGATTCACCAAAAGATGTTTGAAAGCCGCCTGTTTTTCGTTGATAAACTGATCGATATGGGCGCCAAAATTATTCTTTGTGATCCGCATAGAGCGAGTGTGATCGGTCATGATTTTACTTCAAAATTAAAAGCAACTACCATGACCAGTCCCGACATACGCGCCGGAATCTCGTTGTTGATCGCTGCTTTGAGTGCCAAAGGTACCAGCACCATCCACAACATTGAGCAAATAGACCGTGGTTATCAAAACATAGACACGCGTTTACAGGCGATAGGAGCAAAGATCACTCGTTTAGACTAAGTTTTTTAGGGATCCGCTTTCGCGAAAGCGAGATCTTTATAATAAGAATACATTAAAAAACATCTGTACTTATGAATTCATAACTGCAGGTGTTTTTTTATGGAGTGTTTCAAAGAACACCTATAATTTCAAGAAGTATTCTTCAATGAAAGCTTTTCTGACTGAAAACGACCCATTTATAACAAAACCTTTAACTAAAAATAACTTCTTTGTGATCACTTTAGGCAAGGAATTTGATAACTTGCAGGTATGAAAAAGCTATTCCTTATTATATTAATTCTTTCGGCAGGTGTTTCTTTTGGTCAGGAAATCCCAAGTACAACTCCTAGAACCATAGAACCAGTCCCACAAACAAAAAGTGGCGGCTCTATGTTATTCCCTGAAAAAACGGAAACCAAAACCTATACCAGACCTAAAAAAAATAATGAGATCAAAATGCGCATGGAAACCGACCTAGTCGATCCAGGCATTAAGTACAAAAAACAAAAATTTAAAAAAGACGCTCCTGTAGGCGCTGGTTTTAGAAGTGATACGTTTTTAGGCGAGATAAGAACTGGAGAGAAGATATTACGTTTGGTATGTAGAGATCATCAATTTGAAGATGGTGATATGGTTCGTATCTGGCAAGATGATAAGATTTTAGTAGATAAAATCTATCTAAGAAATGTGTATCAAGGTGTAGGAATCGCTCTTAAAGATGGTTTTAATAAATTAGAAGTAGAAGCTCTTAATCAAGGAACTTCTGGTCCCAATACTGCCGAGTTTAAGGTAATGGATTCTAAAGGCAAAGTAGTACAACAAAACGTCTGGAACCTTGCTGCTGGTGTAAAAGCTACTTTGATTATCTTAAAGAATGAGTAGTATAAACGAGATTATTTTTCTTCCATAAGTGTAGTGATCTCGTTTGCAGTTTTAGCATTTAAATTTTCCAAAGTAAAATTACCTATACGTACACGAGCCAGTCGCAATACGGGAAAACCAACGGCGGCACACATTTTACGTACCTGTCTGAATTTCCCTTCTTTTAAGGTGACAGAAACCCAGGAAGTAGGACCGTGACGCTCATCTCTAATGCGTTGCTGCGTTGCTGGTAGATCAGGGATGCCTTCTATAATGCGCGCTTTACATTCTTTGGTTTGATATAATTTACCATTGATACTGATCTCTATTCCAGAAGTCATTTTTTGTACCGCTTCTTCGGTAATCATACCATCTACTTGAGCGTAGTACTCTTTTTCTACTTTTCCTTTTTTATTGATATGGCTGCTCAACTGTCCATCGGTGGTGATGAGTAGTAAGCCTTCACTGGTTTCGTCCAGTCTTCCTACTGCCATGCTGCCATCAGGAAAGTCGTGTAAATCACCTAAGAACTTCTTGTTTTTTTGATGCCTATCGTTCGTCTTGAACTGACTGAGCATTTTATAGGGTTTATAAATTAAAAAGTGTCGGTGACTCATGTGGCAAAGGTCATGAAATCAAACCTAATAGAAAGAGTATTATTCAAAATAAATCCCTCATAATATTTTTAGGAATCGCCAGTTCTTGCTCCTTCATAGCAATAGGAATACGCACGAGCTTTAATAACTCAAGTCCCGATTCTGTGAATACTTTTCTTAATTCTTCAATCTTTGAATTGGTAAGCTGTATACTTAATATGGAACTTTTTCCTTTAGTCACATGTTTAGGAATCAGTGAGAGCAATTGCTGCTTTCTGTTTTTACATAGATCTTCTAATTGTAAATCTAGATAGGTGTTGCCCAAATTGTTTTTCAATGCCAGCCATAATGTAGTAAATGTTGCTGTGCATACTTTTTGATCGATAACAGCATAATATTGTTGAATCAAATTTTTCATAATTGGTGTTTTAGTTCATTTTATAATGAAACGGTGGTTATCCGTTTAATAAATCATTTCTTTTAAAAGCAATTCCTTTTCTAATCAAATAGGCATGATACGTACTAGGAATATCGTGTGTCCATTTAGGAAGAATTAATGTGATTAAAATTCTATCTATGTGGGACACCAGTCCCAAGACTATTGCCACTGTAAATGGAATCCCAGCATGATTAAAGCCTATCAAAGAGGTAAAAGCTATCAATAAGCTGATTCCCCATAATTTTGAAAGAAACGCATGTGTACAAGTTTCTTTTTTAAACTTGACCAGACTTATTACATAACAAGCCACTTCCATAGCCAGTATTGCATATATAGAAACGTCATGATTTGCGATCAATTGTGGATAAAAGAAATAAGTTGTAAACCCTATAGAAAGCCAAAACACCATATCGGTCTGACTGTCCATTCTTCTTAATCGCGCACTAGAAATACCTTGTTTGCGAGCCACAATTCCATCAAGAATATCAGATATCAAACCTAGATACATCAGGATAACGATCGCAATCTTTACATCATTACCTACAAAATAGGTGAGACCTAAAATGATAGGAGCTAATAGTAATCGAAATAGTATCAAGCCTTTTGGAATATTCATTATTTTGTTTTTAAGTACGACCAAATCTATTCTGTTTCAAAATAAATGATTTGCGTTAACTAAGGTTTTCGTACTTTTATTTTTGTGAAAAATGCAAAATGAATAAACAAGAGCTTGTAATTGAACGCTTTCGCGAAAGCGTAACAAATCCAACATCTTTTATACAACGAGTGGCAGATGTCTTAGAAATAAGCTATGACGCGGCCTACCGTCGTATTCAAGGAAAAGCAAAACTGACTATAGATGAAGCGATGTTACTAGCAAAAGAAGGTCAGTTCTCTCTGGATAATATACTCGTGGAAGATCTGAAATTAAGCGCATTAGGTGAAGCGACCACACATGTGAATTCTGTAAAAAGTATGGAGTTTTATCTTGCAGAAACCGTAAAAAACTTGTCCCAACTAGGGAAAAATGGGGTAAGATTTGAATACAGTGCTAAAGATATTCCTGTGTATCATCATTTTGATAATAGCGAGCTTTCTAGATTTAAAATCTATGTATGGTTGCAATTAATGGACCCTAGTTTCAGTGATACTAGGTATGAAAATTTTCATTTGACGCTAGAATTGAAAGCTTATATGAAAGAGGTTGATGAGTTGATCAGCCGTTTTGAAGTTTGTGAAATATGGAACGACACTACGGTAAGTAGTAGTTTGAGACAAATCGATTATTTTCTATCGGCTGGATTATTACCTCTAGAAGATGCTAGAGTTTTATGTCAAGACATTAAAAAACTAGTCCAACAAAAGCAAAAAGACCTACAAACAGATCGCTATGATATTCATTATCACGAGTTATTAATCATGACTAATAATTCTATTGCCTATAAACATGGTCAACCTGTTGCTGGATTTGTGACTATGACTATGTTGGGTTATATCAAGTTTACTGCCAGCAATATGTTGGGACGTATTCAAGGTTATTTTAAACACCAGTTAAAACAATCTACCTCTTTAAGCAATGCATCGACAAAAGAGAGAGCAAGGTTTTTTAATAAAATAGAGCAAAAAATAAACGCCCTAGAAAAATCTCTAGAGCGTTATGAGGTATTGGACTTTTAAAAATCTTATTTGATAAAATCCAAAATCAACTTATTTAATTCTTCTTTATGAGTCAAATACAACCCATGAGGTGCGTCTTTGATCATCTCCAGTTTTGAACCCTTAACAATCTCATGACCTTGTTTTGAGCTAGGTTCTACAGGAACAATATTATCTGCATCACCGTGAATGAATAGAGTAGGAATGTCGATTTTTTCTAAAGCCTTTCTCAAATCTGTTCTACCGAAGGCGTTGATACAATCTAAAGTTCCCTTTGGGCTTGCATTTGCAGCAATGTTGAAATTATAATCTAGTTGACCTTTGGAAACACGGTTTTTATTGTCTTCATAATTTACAAAACCTTCACCGAAACCTTTTAAGAATCCTGCGCGATCCTTTCTCACGTTTTCTTCCATTCCTTTAAAGACTTCATCTGGTGCACCATTAGGATTATCATCTGTTTTTAACAAATAAGGAGCAATAGAACTAATGAATATAAATTTACTTACTCTACTGGTTCCAAATGTGCCTGCATATTGAGCAAGCTCGCCGCCACCCATTGAAAAACCTGCAAGAATAACATCCTGTAAGTCTAGTTTTTTAATGAGATCTTGTAAATCTTCTGTCATGGTATTGTAATCATAACCAGTATAAGGTCTTGAGGAACGACCAAAACCTCTGCGATCATAAGTAATCACACGATAGCCAGCATCGATTAACGCAGGAACTTGATATTCCCACATCGCACCGCTTAATGGCCATCCATGAATTAAAATAATAGGCTGACCGCTTCCATGATCTTCAAAATATATATCTACATCTACCGCTTTTTGCGCGGTCGTTTTTTCTAAATAAGGCATTTTTTTAGTTTTATGATTTGTTTTAAAGTTACAGAAAAGCAATTAGTAGCGTGATAAAAAATTGTGAAATAGGAAAGTTTTGGGAAATCTGGCTCTTTACTAATTGACTTGTTTCATCTCTCTTGTATTTGTAAAACTTTTAATCTTTACTATTGCTATTGTTATGAAAACCAGAACTAAAGCAATAATTAAGATATAATTTAAATTAATATAAAAGTCATTATTTTGAATATCGTATTTTGTATAGTCTCTATTTTGCATAGTTGGTAATGCTTTATACATCTTTCCTTTTATAAATGTGAACATGTATAAGAAATATATGATAGCGAGATTAACATAGATTCCTTTAAAAGAAGAGAATTTTTTCCAACTAAGCACTAATAAAATTGTACCAAGACTAAAACTAAAAACAGACCAGATGTTGAATAACTGTTCAACACTGACCACATAATAAGTGTCGTGAATGTTGAATAAAAAATTAGGTGGTACTAATTGTAAGCCTGATTGATCACCATAAAAGAAGGTGATCATACTCATAACGATAAAAAGTATGCTGATAAAAAACTCCGTTTTGTAAAAACGAGTAAGCATCTTTTACAATTCTATAGATCCTTTTCCTTCTCTGACTAGAACAGGCTCATCACCAGTAAGGTCGATAATAGTGGATCCTATGTTACCACCGTAACCACCATCAATGACAAAGTCTACTAAGTTGTCCCATTTCTCAACAATAAGACTTGGGTCTGTAGTGTATTCAATTACCTCATCTTCATCTTTAATAGAAGTAGAGATAATAGGATTGCCTAATAATTTAACCAATTCGACAGCTATTTTATTATCCGGCACACGTATACCAACGGTTTTCTTTTTCTTAAAAACAGATGGTAGATTGTTGTTACTAGGTAAGATAAAAGTATAAGGACCAGGAAGATTGCGTTTAAGGATTTTAAACGTATGAGAATCTATCTGACTTACATAATCACTTAAATTACTCAAATCTTCACAAATAAAAGAGAAGTTTGCTTTTTCCAGTTTTACACCTTTAATTCTAGCAATTTTCTCTAAAGCATTTTTGTTGGTAATATCACAACCTAATCCATAAACCGTATCAGTAGGGTAAATTACTAAAGCACCATCACGCATGGCATTTGCAATGCGCTTTAATTCCCTAGGGTTAGGGTTATCATCGTATATTTTAATTAACTCTGCCATAATTAATATTGTGGATTAAGTAACGACTTGATAGGGATCCATAAGAATGCTAATGCGATAAGCGCAATAATCAACTTTACCCAAAATTTAAGATTGCTATTACCAGAGTCTGGAACAATTTCATACCTATGTTTACCATTGCGATCTATTTTAATGGAAACTTGATTTCTAGTAGAATCAGAATCTGCTTTTTGATTTTTCAAAAACCAAAAATACACCGCTGCCAAAATACCTGTTGCAATCAACGCAAATAGTGTGACGTTAGAACCAGTTTGTAGTAATTGTTGAGATATGGATAAGGATTCGTTCAAAATAGTCATTTAGGTGTTATAAAGTTAAGGATTAAAATCCATTAATCGGTGCGTTCTGCTTCGCATTCTAATTTTAAAACACTGCTACCGTCTTCTTGTTTTATATACAGCGCTTTATTTCCTTCTTCGCCATCACGAGTAACTTCATTTCCGTCTATGGTTCTGGTTACTTTTTTAGTAAAAGTAGATTGTACTTTTCCTTCTGCAGTTCCATTTCCTCATTCCCATTTAACATGGGTTCCTTCTTTGATCATGATTTTTTATATAAAGATAATTCTGGTTTCGCTTTCGCGAAAGCTTGCTAACAACATCTTAACGACACATTAGGAGTATTTTAGTAAACCACATAGAAAGTTTACACCCATTTCATCAATTTTTTGATTTTACTCAATTTATGACCGTAAGGAGCATATTTTACTGGTAAATCGATCCATGTACCACGATGTACAACGCTCTTATAATGAGAAAATGTTTCAAAAGTTTTCTGACCATGATAAGATCCAATACCGCTATTTCCCACACCGCCAAAAGGAAGTCGATCATTTACAAACTGAACAATAGCATCATTGATAACGCCACCACCAAAAGAAAAACGATCGATAAACCAATCCTCAAACTTTGAATCGCCAGTAAAACAATAGCCACCCAAAGGCTTTTCATAGCTATTGATCCACTTTTCAAGATCTTCTTTTGAAGAATAGCTAATAACCGGTAGGATAGGACCAAATATTTCATTTTCCATGACTTTTGAATCGCGTGTAGGCTCATCTAACAGTGTAGGAGCAATGTATAACGATTCTCTTTCATGCTGTCCACCTTGTAAAACAGATTCGTTCTCTAGCATTTCTACCAATTTATCAAAATGCTCGTTTCTAATGATTCTTGGAAAATCTGAAGAGTCTTTTACCACTTCTCCAAAGAAATTATGAATTTGGAGTTTGATCTCTTTAATTAATTGGTCTTTGATATCTTTATGAACGAGTAGATAATCCGGAGCTATACAGGTCTGACCAGCATTTAAAAATTTAGACCATACAATACGTTTTGCTGTTACTTTGATATTAGCGCTTTCATGCACCACACATGGATTTTTACCACCTAGTTCTAGGGTTACAGGCGTTAAATGTTTTGCTGCTGCTTGATAAATCTTTTTACCTACACCAGGACTTCCTGTGAAGAAAATATAATGCCACTTTAGAGCTGTTAACTTTTGAGCTATTTCTGCATCTCCAAGAGCTACGGAAACATGTTCTTTTTCAAAAGCTTCTTCAATGATTTCTTGCAATAATTTACCAGTATGATTAGAAAACTCGCTAGGTTTTAAAACTACTGTATTTCCTGCTGCGACAGCACCTATTAATGGAGCAAGAGCCAGTTGAAAAGGATAGTTCCATGGTGAAATTAAGAGTACATTTCCATAAGGTTCTGGATATCTTCTTGCCTTAGAGGGAAAGTTGAGCATAGAGGATTTAACCTTCTTAGGTTCAGACCATTTACTTGTTTTATAAATATATTTTTTAAGCTCTCCAATAATCACATTATATTCCGTCAGAAAAGCTTCAAATTCGCTTTTTCCTAAATCTGCTGCAAGAGCTTTATACACATCTTGCTCACGACTTTCTACGACCTTTTTGAGTCGTTGAAGACTTTCTACACGGTATTTTACTGCTTGAGTTTTACGAGTTTTAAAAAAGTCTTGATGCGTCTTGTGAAGCGTTTCTATATTCATAATTACAGTAATTCGTTAGTAAAAAGAGAGCTAGATTTTAAATGATGCTGCTCTAGTTTTAGGTCTTGTAGCCAGTTTAAGAATTCTTTGATACCATCTGGATTCATTTTACCCCAATGCTCTTGTTCTCCTAAAACGGCACAAGTCAATTCTATAGTTTTCTTAAGATTCATTTTTTTATCTTTCTCAGGAACTAAGCTTTTTAGAATTTCTGCAGCTTTTGAAGGATTTTCTAGTGCATAAAAGAAACCTTTTTTTGTTGCACTCAGAAAAGCCTTTAATTCATTTTCTTTGTCCGCAGCCATTCTTTGCGAACAAGCAATAACAGGAGAATAAGAATATGGAATGCCGTAATCCTTTAACTTAAAGTATTTTAATGACATATTATTGTCTTCTGCCTGCACGGCTTCCCAATTGGTAAAAATCCATGTAGATTCTATTTCACCATTTTCAATAGCTTCCCAAATCTTTAATTTATCTGGATAAACACATTTCAGCATTCCGTTTCCGCCATCGTTTTTAATCATTTGCTTTACAATCGCATCTTCATAGCGCGCATCATAAGAAGCATAAGTGGTATGATCCAGATCCTTAGGTGATTGAATTCCTCTATTTGTTTTACAAACAATCGCGCTTAAGTCTTCTTGAAAAAGAGCTGCAATCGCAATGAGATCAAAAGGTTTTGACTTAGTTTGGTAGCTCATGATGCTTTCTAATGGGCATAATGCCATATCTACGTCTCCTAATTCTACTTTTTTTGCAGGTGTAACTGCATAATTATCTAGTGTAGGATCTATAACCTTCACCTCGAGGTTTTTCTCATTATAATAACCTAGCTTTTTTGCTATGAAGAAACCTATATGATTTGCATTAGGCGTCCAGTCTAGCGCAATTTTTAAATGATTCATCTTATTCTATTTGACCTCTAAAATACAATATGCCTTAGTTTTCTAGAGCAAATATTTTGTTAGAAAAGTTGTTCGGACAGAATTTATAATTAAATCAATGAAGTAAGTATTAGGTTCTCGCTTTCGCGAAAGCATCACAGAAAAATAAAATACAGGTATTTAACAAGAAAAAGTCAAAGTGCACTTATCGAGTGGCTGCTTTCCACAAAGCATCATTTTCATTTACTGGAGCAATAATTACAACCGGTTCTTTCTTTACAGGATGCACAAACTCTAAAGATCTTGCATGAAGATGGATGCTGGCGTCTTTATTACTGCGTTTTGCACCGTATTTCAAATCACCTTTAATCACACAGCCTATTTTAGATAACTGAGACCTGATTTGATGGTGCCTTCCTGTTTCTAACTTTATTTCAAGTAACGTATAGCGATCTAACTCTTTTAAAACAGAATAGGAGAGAGCAGCCTTTTTAGAATTAGGCACTTCATGATCGTGCGCATAGCTTTTGTTTTGCTTAGGATTGCGAACTAAATAATGTTCTAAACGCGCCTTTTTTTGTGGTGCTTTTCCTTCTACAATTGCCCAATACGTTTTACTAGTTTCATGATCTGCAAAGAGTTTGTTCATTCTAGGCAATGCCTTTGAGGTACGAGCAAACACAACCACGCCACTGGTTGGTCTGTCTAATCGATGTATAACGCCTAGATAAACAGCTCCTGGCTTATCGTATTTTTTTGCTATGTAATCTTTTAAAAGATCTGGTAGAATGGTATCTCCAGTTTTATCTCCTTGTACAAGATCGCCAGATTGCTTGTTGATGGCAATTAAGTGGTTGTCTTCAAAGAGGATTCTATTGGTAATGTTATGTTTATTCAAAGTTTCGAAAGTCTTGAGAACCGATAATAGTGCTTATTTCTACATAATCGGTCATAATTCTATAGTAAATGACATCAGAGCCGCAAACGCATTTGTGATAATTAATTCTAATATCACCTGCTACTTGAAATGAATAGGGATTTCGGGCAATGGCGTCAAAATATTCGTTCAGTTTGTGGTAGTACGTTCAGCTTGCTGTACTCCAAATCGATGGACACCGTAATCATATATTCTAATGATATCATCCTCTGCAATTGTTGTCAGCTTATAACTTAACATTTGCTCTAGTTCTCGCTATTTCTAAAATTTCTTCTTTTGTTTTTGTTGAAATTCCACTTTTCTCAGCTTTCTCAAGCTTCATTCTAATGTAGTCAATTTCTGCTCGTTGATTTCTAGCCTGTCTAATAAGGTCATTAACCACTTCGCTTTTGCTAGAATACTCCTTACTAGCAACTTGAGACTTTAGCCATTCATCATTTGGTTCGGTAAAGGAGATACTTTGTCTAGACATAATAATTGATTTGGTGTAAATATACACCAAAGTTCTATTTCCTCCTGCAATACAGGTGTAATTACCAGTTAAAAAACCAATAGAAAGATTTAAACGTAGATAAATTTATGAGAAACTTTATGATTGTATTTCTTTCTGTACTTCTGTATTCCAATTATTTGCCTGCTCAAAAGATCGATAACCTTACTTCTGTAAGAGAAATGAATAGTGATCGTTATTTTAGGTTGCATTACGATAACGATTATTTTGCTACTACTGACGAGAATTATACTCAGGGATATAGCTTTGAATTGGTTACTCCGACTTTCAAAAAGAATCCAGCCAACTTTTTATTTCTAAAACCTAAAAATTCAGAAACTCGATATGGACTAGCCATCGAGCATATAGGTTTTACACCAGACAGATATGATCTTCCTGAAATTCAAGAAGGTGATAGGCCATTTGCTGCAGCGATCTATTTAAAGAGTTTTATCATAAAGACTGACACGATTCACAAGAGCCGATTCACATCATCCCTCAATATAGGAATGATAGGACCAGCAGCCTTTGGTGGAGAGATGCAAATTGGTATCCATGAAGCCACTGGAAATAAAACACCACGAGGTTGGGGAAATCAGATAAAAAACGACCTTGTACTTAATTATGAAGTTGGGTATGAAAAGCAGCTTTTACGTTATAAGAATATCTTTTCACTGCAAGCGCAAGGAAATTTGAAAGTTGGTACACTTTTTACCAACGCTTCATTTAGTTTAAATACTTCTGTCGGTATCATAAATTCTCCATTTAATTCTATAAAGAATAAAAAAGGCTTTGAGCTGTATGTTTACACACAGCCGGTTATTAGCGCCATTGGTTACGATGCTACACTTCAAGGCGGGTTATTTAATAGGAGTAGTCCTTATATTATCGGTTCTGGAGATGTAGAACGAGTAACAACACAATTTAATTATGGAATCGTTTTAAAAACAAGAACGCTTTATTTTGAATATACACGATCTATGATCACAAGAGAGTTTACAACTGGAAGCTCTGCCAGTTGGGGCGGAATTAGGATTGGGTTTACTATTTAACAAGAAGTTCCAGAAAGATTTTATTTATAACTATTTCTTACACTTTATCGTTTTAAAACTTAAAGAGAATAAATTAAAAATCCCTATTCACAAACGCCAATAGGGATTTCTATCAATTTTTAATTTCATTTAAAAGTGCATCAGCACATTTTCAAATCAAAAAAGTCCTTCATTCTTATTATTGAAATAATTGAAATCGTGATTGTTTTGAATTTTTAAAAGAGATTCATAAATCATCTTGATCACGTTTTCTACGTCGTCTCTATGAACCATTTCTACTGTGGTATGCATGTAACGTAAAGGAAGCGAGATCAATGCACTTGGCACACCGCCATTGGAATAAGCAAAAGCATCCGTATCTGTTCCTGTAGAACGTGATGTAGCGCGTTTTTGATAAGGAATCTCGTTAGCATCAGCTGCGTCCATGATCAGGTTGCGTAGGTTGTTTTGTATCGCAGGAGCGTATGCAAGAACAGGACCTTTTCCTATTGCCGCGTCACCGTTAGTTTTCTTGTCTATCATAGGAGTAGTGGTGTCGTGTGTCACGTCAGTCACTATCGCTACATTAGGCTTAATAGTTTGAGTGATCATTTCTGCACCACGCAATCCTATTTCTTCTTGAACAGAGTTGGTTACATACAGTCCAAAATCTAATTCTTTTTTATTCTCTTTTAATAATCTTGCTACTTCAGCGATCATAAAACCACCCATACGGTTATCTAGTGCACGACAGACAAATTTGTTTTTGTTCAATACAAAAAACTCATCTGGATAGGTAATGACACATCCTACATCTACACCTAGTTCCAGTACTTCTTCTTTGGTTTCGCATCCAGTATCTATAAAAATGTTGTCCAGTTTAGGAGCTTCTTCTTTAGATTTATTACGTGTATGAATCGCTGGCCAGCCGAATACGCCAGTAACAATTCCTTTTTTAGTGTGGATATTTACCTTTTTAGAAGGAGCAATTTGATGATCAGATCCACCATTGCGTACCACATAGATAAGTCCGTCGTCTGTTATGTAATTCACATACCAGGAGATTTCATCTGCATGTCCTTCTATAACAACCTTAAATTTTGCGTCTGGATTAATAACACCTACAGCTGTACCATAATTATCGGTGATAAACTCATCCACATAAGGTTTTAGATAATCCATCCATACTTTTTGACCGTTCCATTCATAACCAGTAGGAGATGCGGTATTGAGGTAATTTTCAAGAAAATCAAGTGATTTTTTATTTAAAATGCTTTTTCCAGCCATGATATAAATTTTAAACCGTGAAGATAATAATATGGTCTTAAAAACGCTTGTAATCTGCAGGGTTTCTTATTTTTGGAACACTTTTAGCTCATAGTTTTAAACGATGAAGAATATTTTTGTTTTAATACTAGTTTTTTGTGGTCTCGCTTTCGCGAAAGCGCAACAAACACCAGCACCGCAACCTATCTTAAAAGATTCGGTAAAAAATGCCTCAGAAGAGTATTTCTTTGTAGATGGTGATTCTGTAAGCGCCATTGAGCTCGATAAAGTCATGTTGCTACAAGATTTAAAGTTTGATAGTAAATATGAGCGTATTCGTTATTTGATATTAAAACGAAAGGTCCAAAAAGTATGGCCGTATGCAAAATTAGCTTCTGAACGACTAAAGGTTCTAGATCAACGACTTGCTTCTTTAGAAACCAAAAATCAAAGAAGAAAATATTCTAAGATGGTAGAAAACTACATCGAAGATGAATTTAAGGCCGAACTCAAAAAACTTACCAAAACCGAAGGTCAAATCTTAATCAAACTGATCCATAGACAGACAGGTGATACGGCATATGCTCTGTTAAAACGCTTGAGAAGCGGCTGGAGTGCTTTCTGGTTTGATAAAACGGCAAGTCTATTTGATATGTCGTTAAAAGAAGAATACTTACCAGAAACGGTGGTAGAAGATTTTTATGTAGAAGACATTTTATTGCATGCAATTACAAAGGACAAGCTAGAAAGTCAGGATCCTGCCATCGAGTTTGATTATTTCAAAGCGAGAGAAAACTGGAAAAAATTTGAAAAGGAATTACCTGCAAATTATGACAGTATCGAGTTAGCTGCAAGAGCACAGCGCATCAAAGAATACAACGAGAAAAAAGCACGAAAGGCAAAGCGTAAGAAATAGATCCTCCATTTTTTTTTATTGAAAACCAAAGTATAGAGAATGCTTATAGTGGTTAATTATAATTGATTATATATTTGTTTTCCAAATACTTATGTGGTTGAAGTTATGTATTCATTTATATGAATCTCACCTTCCTTTACTGCTAAAAACTCAATCAAATTATGTAGCAAATCCCTCTTTTTATAAGTTGAAATCTTCCTATTCTTTACAAGTTTATATCATCCTAGAACTTGTTTTATTAAATGTTTATTTATTTCTATTTCTCCTTTTCTAATATTGGACTTATTGAAACAAGAAATTCAAATCCAGAAAACTATCGATGCAAATCTTACAGAAGAAAACGGTCCAGCTCTTAACCTAAAAAGATTTCAGGTACAAAAAGAGGAGCGAGGCGTTTACTATTTTGAAAATGGAAATTATACACTAGCAAGAGGAGAATCTCAATTCACTAAAAAAAAGCTGCTTTATATTCTAAATAAAATAACAAATCTTCATAAAGCCTAATCCGGAAAACCACTATTCTTTTTGAATATCTTTTTCAATGTCGGATTGTTGTTGTTCTTTGTGATATCTGCATTTTGGATGTTTATACCAGTAACACAGATTTTTAGAAAAGGAACCATCTTTGTTGCCGCTGGATTATTTCTTTTATCAACTTCTTTGTAGTTTTTAAAATCTATATAGATTTGATACAATGTAGTTTATTGATGTTCATTCATTACCATCGCAGCTGTGGTTACAGTACTTGTTTACAATTACCAAACCTTAAAAAAAAACCCTTCAAAAGAACTAGGTCCTAATGAAGGATTTTAATAATTAACTTAGCTTTTCTTAAGTTCTTTTTAAACGTATGATTCCTATTGCGTTCAATACTCTTATGATTAAATATGTGATGTCTATTTCATACCATTTTACTCCAAAGTTAGCGCGATTAGCATGCTTGTGATGGTTGTTATGATATCCTTCTCCCATCATTAAGAAATCAAAACGGAACAGATTTTTACTCGTATTTTTCATTTGATAGTTCACGTATCCATAAATATGACCGAACCAGTTGATGATCACACCGTGAATAGGTGCCATCATAAAGGTGACTGGCAATAGCAACCATTGCCACCATGCAGTAGCAAAATAAACAAAGAACAATACATAAAGAGAAATCCATAACAACCTTGAAAATCTAGAGCTTGCAAAAGTGTCAAAAGCTTTCCATTGAGGTACGTTCTTTGTAAAACGACTGTCTACAGCGACACGTTCCTTATTAATATCTTGATAGATTGTTTTAGTTTTCCACATCATGGCAAAAAGGTTGTCATCATATTTAGGAGAATGAGGATCTTTTTCTGTGTCAGTAAATGCATGATGCATTCTGTGCATTATTCCATAACCGTAAGCGCTTAAATAGCTAGAACCTTGAAAAATCCATGTGAGCACAAATGTGATACGCTCCATCGCTTTAGACATCGTAAAAACTTGATGTGCTGCATAACGATGCAAGAAGAAAGATTGAAAGAAAAGTCCGCCGTACCAAAGTACCAAGACTAAAAGTATAACCGCCATGTTTTTTATTGCAAAGATAAAAGCGGTACATTTCTTAAACTATGAACCTAAATCAAGAAATACGTTTTCTTATACGACTTAAAGCTTGTGCCGTCACACCTATATAAGAGCTTATATATTTCAATGGCATGACTTTAATTAATTGAGGTCGTTCTTTAAATAACTTAAGGTAACGCTCTTCTGCGGTCAGGTTTAATAAGTTTTGTTCTCTTTTAGATTTAATTAAAAACAGTCGCTCTGCTGTTAATCTACCGATTAAATTACCTATTTGTGTTTTCTTATAAACTTCTTGTAAATCGTTATAAGAAATGCTGAGCATACTGGTTTTAGTAAGCGCTTGTAACTGATATAATGACGGTTTTCTGGTCAGAAAAGAATCGTAGGCACTTATAAATTGATTTTCAAAGCTAAAACCAAAAGTAATGTCCCTTTCATCATTTTCTTTGGGAATAAAAAGACGCACAATTCCTGATTCTATAAACGATATGTGATTTTCTATTTCATGTAGTTTCAGAAATACTTCTTTTTTTACCACAACATTTCGTACCAATTTTGAAGTAAAGAATTCCCAATCTTCATCAGAGATGTGCGCGATGCTTTCTAAATATTTCCTTATTTGTTCCATTTTCTCTTAAAGATGCGATCACAAATTCAAAGATACAAGTAATAGTAATATGCTATCAAAGAGAATTACCTTTAAATCATTCCCTATATGTATAATGCAATTATTTGTCATATACTTATTCTGCTTTCGCGAAAGCGAAACATTAAACCATTTATTTAATTGGACTCCATCTTATATCTTTGATGAAGATTAAATATTTCACATGAGCCATTCTATTATAAATATCCAGCCGTTAGGCTTTCCATGGAAAACACAAGATCCGTTTTTATTTTGTGCCCATCATCGCGATTTATATCCAGCTGGCGATGAAAATATGGCCGTTCCAGCGCATTTAAAAATAGGACGTAATATAGGTCAGGATTTTACAATAAAAGACGGATTTAGAATGTATCATGGTAGTGACATACCAGGCTTTCCTTATCATCCACATCGAGGTTTTGAAACCATAACGATTAATAAAGAAGGCATAGTAGATCATTCTGATTCTTTAGGTGGCGCTGGAAGATTTGGTGCTGGTGATGTTCAATGGATGACCGCAGGTAAAGGTATTTTGCATAGCGAGATGTTTCCTATGCTACATGATGACAAAGAAAATACACTGGAGATATTTCAAGTATGGCTTAATCTTCCTAAAGCTAGTAAAATGGTGCCACCACATTTTAAAATGCTATGGAAAGAAGAAGTTCCAGTTATTGAGCAAACAGATAAAAATGGCTTTACAACTTACATAGATTTAATTGCAGGAAGGCTTAATGAACATCAATCTCTAGAGCCAACTCCTAATTCTTGGGCCGCACATCCAGAAAATGAAGTTTTAGTGGTTACTCTGAAAATGGAAGCTCATGCAACTTATACTTTTCCCAAAGCCTTAAATAATGAAACTAGGAGGAATCTATATTTTTATAGAGGTAATGAACTACTGATAGATACTTCAAAAGTATCAGAAAATCACTCTATTGAAGTGGACGCTACAGTTGATCTTAAAATAAAGAACACAGGGAATACGACAGCCTATTTATTAGTTCTTCAAGGAAAACCTATAAATGAGCCCGTGGCACAACATGGACCTTTTGTAATGAACACGCAGCAGGAGATAAGAGAGGCATTTACAGACTATCAGCAAACACAATTCGGTGGTTGGCCATGGAAAGAACAAGAGCAAGTTCACCATCGTGAAAAAGGTCGTTTTGCTTTGCACAGCGATGGTAGGGAAGAAGTGAGGTAAGAAAATCAGACAGCTATATCTTAATGCCGTAGGATGGAGGCAGTCTTGATGATAAATAGTTTATTTCAGAAAGCTTACACTTGCCTTACAACTGCCACAAGCAATGGCGCTTCCTTTCTTTAAATCCTTTGGATGAAAAGAGATTTGCGCATTGCAATCTGGACATGGAATCACGTCTGTCTTTGGTCTTGTTGTTTTAGCAAATTTTTTAAAAAGCAATATTTTTTCTTGCTCGAGATCGGTTTCTTCATCAACACCTAATTTCACATCGCAATTAGAACAGTTGTAAACTTTTCTTTTTAAGAATTCATCTATATCAATGGTTATAGATGTTTTGCAGTTGGAACAAAGAATATTATTTAGCATGAAAATGGCCTAATTTAAGTTTTAAAAACTGATTTAAATTGAGTTGATGAAATATAAAAGATAGTATTTTATAAACGATTTTTAATGTAATTCCGCTTTCGCCAAAGCGGTACCATGATACTAACTGTACAATATTAAAAAGACGCCTATTAAAATACCAGCAAGCGGCACCAGTTTCTTGCGCTTATTTTTCTCTTTAAAGATCCAACCACCTATGACTACTGCAATGATGAGCTGACTGCGTTTTATCGCACTCAATAACATGATTAAAGCTTCTGGATCTTGAAGAGCTTTGAAGTAAAAATAATCGGCGGTTTGTAATAAGATTCCAACAGCAGGAATGCTCCATCTGTATTTAAATTCACGGCGTTTGTGCGCATAGGGAAACCAAGTGATCGATAGAATCACGAGTAAAATTAATATGGTATAAAAGCAAAACCAAAATTGTAACGTCTGCGGATTAAGTAATAGGTTTTGTACTAAGAACTTATCATACAATCCGCTAGAAGCACCCAGAAAAGTAGCACCGATAATAGCAAATATCCATTTGTTGCTTTTAAAAATGATGCCTTCTGTTTTTCCAATTCGTGAATATAAAATCACAGATAATATGATTAAAAAGAAACCTATCCATTGATAGCTGTTAGGCATTTCTTTATAAATAATCATAGCACCTATTAAAGTAAAAAATGGGCCAGCAGATCTTATAGGTGTTACTATCGTAAGCGGTAGATGTTTGAGCGCTTGATAGGCCAGTATCCAGGATGCCGCCATGATCATAGATTTTATAAAGATAAATCCATGTGTGGATAAAGGAATTTCTTCTATGTAAAAGCCTATTTCTTTTGTAGCTTCTGGATAGAAGATAGAACCTATGTAAAAAGGTATGATAAATAAAAACCCAGCTAGCAAAGTACCTAAAAGTACAGGGAAAGCTTCATTGCCTTGTACTGCATGTTTTTTACATAAATTGTGTAATCCTAAAAATAAAGCAGCCAAAAGACCTAAATACATCCACATGGCGCGAAGATAGTTTTTTGTCCTTCTTTTAATACTGTTATAGCTATCTAAAAGAAAGAAATAAGATGAAGTAAACTAGTTACTTTTACATTCTTCCTAAAGCATCTCCATAAAGATGTGATATAAGAATTGACTCTTAAAAACCTAACTACTACCTTTAATTCATAAATCATAATAAATGAAAAAGATCATTATCACACTGGCTTTCACAGTTGCTTTTACAGCATGTAAAGAGTCTGACAAAATAGCTGAGACTAAAGCAAACACAGAAACAGAGAAAGTTGAAACAGTAGAGAAACCTAGTGCAAATACCTTCACTAGAAGTATAGAAAACGCACATCAAAAAGTCACTTTCTTGAAAAATGATGCGGTTAGTTATGATTTTAAAGTATCCTTTGGTGATAACACGTTGTTTGATGGAAAAATCACACAAAAAACAGATGGTACTATGATCCGTATGGACGATAAAGATAATGGTGTAATTATATTTGACGGTAATAAAGTATACGCTAACAGTGCAGATATGGCTAGCAATCCTATGACTAGGTTCCATATTTTTACTTGGTCTTATTTCTTTGCTATGCCTTATAAATTAAATGATCCAGGAACTATATGGACAGATGAAGAGATGTTATCTTTTGCAAATACAAAATACCCAACTTCAAAATTGACTTTTAAGGACGGAATAGGAGATACCTCAGAAGATTGGTACATCGTTTATAAGGATCCTAAAACAAATGTGCTGGATGGCGTGGCTTATATCGTGAGTTTTGGTAAAGAACTAGAAGAGGCAGAAGCTGCACCACATTTTGCTAAATACAATGATTTAACTGTGGTAGATGGCGTTCCTTTTGCAACAAACTGGACCTTCCATAATTGGAATAAAGAAGATGGTTTTACAGATCAAATAGGTGAGGCTCAACTTTCTAATATAGAGTTTATCACTCCTTCAGAATATACATTTTACAGACCTGCAAATGCTTTAGAAGTACCTATGGTGAAGTAATCACAATTAGATTCCTTTTTTTAATAGTAAAAACGAGAGCTGTAATGGCTCTCGTTTTTTTTGCTGTGCTTTCGCTAAAGCGGAATAAACACCAAATCCCTTTATAGTTTCAGTAAAATATTTGATACGCAGCAATTTACATATTAGAATTGTCTAGCATTTCTCTTATATCATCTTTAGAAACCAGCTCCTTTTTAATTCCTTTAAAACTTGAATTATTAGGTAGTTCAAATATTTCTAGATCAAAGTAAGGAACTGCAGCAATTAAGTGATCAAAGATGTCTGCCATGATATATTCATAATTCTTCCACCTCTTATCACTACTAAAAGCATATATCTCAATTGGTATTCCTTGAGAAGTAGGAGCAAGCTGTCGTACCATAATCATCATATCTTTATTCACTCCAGAATGATTATCGATATAGGTTTGCATGTACTTTCTAAAAACGCCTATGTTGGTCAAATTCCTTCCATTTAAAAGCAAATCTTTATTGATGTTATTACTTAAATTGTATTCTTCAATATCATTTTGTCTTGTTTCGAGATAATCAGATATTAACTGAATACTTTTTAAATTATTCACTTGATCTGTAGATAAATAAGTAATACTATCTAATTTTATACTTAAGGATCTTTTTATGCGCCTGCCATCAGAATCTGTCATACCGCGCCAGTTTTTAAACGAGTCAGATATCAGCGCATAGGTAGGAATCGTGGTGATCGTCAAATCAAAATTTTGAACTTTTACTGTGGACAGATTGATCTCGATGACATCACCATCTGCGCCATATTTTTCAAATGTAATCCAGTCGCCTATGCGTACCATATCATTAATTGATACCTGAATACTAGCGACAAAACCTAAAATAGTATCTTTAAAAATCAATAAGATAACTGCAGAAGCCGCTCCTAAACCGGTTAAGAATTTGATGAATTCTATACCAGTAATAATTGCAAAAGCAGATAAAATCCCGACAATCCAAGCAAATATCATAAACACCTGAATATAACTGTCTATAGGTTTATCTTTTAAATTAGGTAGGATTTTAAAATAATCTCTTAGCGCATTTAATAAACTACGTGCGACCCATAAAGCCAGTATGATTCCAAAAACTTGCAATCCTTTAAAAACCATATTTTCAAAATAGGGAAAGTCCAGATATACCGTAGGAATCAGTTCTAATACGATTATCAAAGGAATAATGTGCGCTATATTGCGCGGCACCTTGTTTTTAATCAATAAATCATCAAAATTAGTTTTGGTCCTACTAGCAAATTGCGCAAACAACTGAATAATAATTTTTTTAATAATTAGATCAATTATAATAGCAATAATTAGTAGACCTACTGTTAGTAGTGCGGCATTTAAATACTGCGCAGCAGTAACAGACATGCCAGACGCTATCAAATAATCATATAAAAAGCTTTTAAAACCCATAACTAACTGTTTATTAAGTCTATAAATTTTATTAATTAGACGTTAAATAAAAAGTAAAAATAGTTATCCTTGCATAGAATTTAGTGGCTTAAAGAAGGTTTCTTTATAAGTCTGTAAATTAAGTTCATTTTAAAACAAAGGTTCTTAATTATTGTATCTTACAGCCAGCGGTTCACATTTCTATGCTCTGTTAGTGAACCATTCCATTTCTACTAACTCAGCTTTAATCTATTATTAAACATATACCAATGAAATTTGCAGTCTTATCAGCCAATCCTAACCTTTATTCTACTAAAAGAATTATAGAAGCAGGTAAAAAGAAAGGGCATGAAATGATTATTATCGATCACACAAAATGTGACCTTGTAATTGAAAAGAAGAAACCTATTGTTATTTATAAAGATCAAGAGATAAGAGATATTCAAGGAGTCGTCCCTCGTATCGGTGCTTCTGTAACCTTTTTTGGAACAGCTGTGGTACGTCAGTTTGAAATGATGAAAATATTCACCGCAACAGAATCACAAGCATTAGTTCGTTCTAGAGATAAATTGAGAAGTTTACAAATCCTTTCTCGTGCTGGATTAGATTTACCTAAAACTGTTTTTAGTAATTACTCTAAAAATGTATCTAATGTCGTAGAAAAAGTGGGCGGAGCACCATTAGTCATCAAATTGTTAGAAGGAACTCAAGGGTTAGGTGTAGTGCTAGCCGATAATAAAAACAGTGCAGAATCTATTCTTGAAGCTTTTAATGGGTTACAAGCTCGTGTAATCGTTCAAGAATTTATCAAAGAAGCAAAAGGAGCAGATTTACGCGCATTTATTGTTGATGGACAAGTAGTAGGAGCTATGAAACGTCAAGGTAAAGAAGGAGAGTTTAGGTCCAACCTACATCGCGGCGGTAGTGCCAATATTGTAACACTTACAGACGAAGAAGAAAATGCTGCCTTAAAAGCCGCAAGAGTTATGGGATTAGGAATTGCTGGTGTAGATATGTTACAATCTGCAAGAGGTCCTTTAATTCTTGAAGTAAATTCTTCACCAGGTCTAGAAGGTATTGAAACCGCAACTGGTAAAGATATTGCCTCACAGATTATCAAATACGTAGAACGCAATGCCGAATAGTAGTATTTACATTTTAGGTGAAGCAGTTTCTCAGGGAAAAGGCATACAAATCCATCTAGATATTGCAAAACTTCATACGCGCACTAAAATAGAAGTTCCTATTATTATTGAAAGAGGCAAAGAGCCTGGACCTACCATATTAATTACTGGCGGTATCCATGGTGATGAGATCAATGGAGTAGAAATAGTTAGACAAATCGTAGCAAAAGGATATAATAAGCCAGAGAAAGGAATGGTAATATGTATTCCTGTGGTTAATATTTTTGGCTTTTTAAATCAAACACGGCAATTTCCAGATGGTAGGGATTTAAACCGAGTTTTTCCAGGTAGTAAAACTGGTTCTCTAGCTAGTATTTTTGCGCATCATTTGATGAAAGAAATTGTTCCTCTAGCAGATTATTGTCTCGATTTTCATACTGGTGGCGCAAATCGCTTCAATGCACCACAAGTGCGCATCAATGAAGGCGATGAAGAAAGTCTGGAGTTGGCCAAAATATTTGGAGCCTCGTTTATAATGAAGTCTAAACGTAGAGAGAAATCTTATCGTGACTCTGCCATTAAAATGGGTAAAAAAGTTTTACTATTTGAAGGTGGGAAATCTTTAGATATTGATAAGAAAGTGACCAAAGTAGGAGTAAAAGGAGCATTACATATTATGCATCATTTAGGTGTACGCGATTTTTCACAAGAGATATCTTCTAAAGGAAAAAAAACAGAACCGATTGTAGTAGAAAGTTCTAAATGGATAAGAGCGCGTTATTCTGGTATGTTCCGTAGTAGTGCTGTTCTAGGTAAATTTTATAGTAAAGGAGAAGTTATTGGTAGTATTTCAGATCCTTTTGGCTTCTTTGAAAAATCAGTCAAAGCGCTTGTTAACGGTTATGTCTTTTGTGTGAATCAAGCGCCCATCGTTAATAAAGGCGACGCGATTATTCACATGTCCATGGAAAAAAAAGAACCTTCAAAAAAGTCTGAAAATTAATAATGTTGTAGCCATTAAATGCTGGCTTATTTAGAAAAATATTTTCATTGATATAATATTAAAAAAGGCTTTCAGGTCATTAACCTGAATGCCTTTTTCATAGAGAAAACTTTTTTAGAACGTAGCGTTATCAGTTTCTAGATGGCTTTTTCTATCGCCGCCCTGACTGTGCAATTTGTTTTCTTCATCATGGAGTCCCGTATTTCCTTTACCTTTTTTGGATTTATTTCTTCCCGGAATATCTAGGTCTTTTCCTGCAAAATCAATATTTTTCTTTCCATATAAGAACAAGGCTGTAAAATGTTAGTGTGATTAACATTCTGAAAACAACACTTAACAAGATTTTGAGGATTTACCTCACATGTGTATTGTCCTGATTTGATTAGAGATCTGTGTCTATTCCGCTTTCGCGAAAGCGTGAAATGTATACATCTCTTATAAAAACAAGAGCTTTTAGTTCATTAACTACTGTAACTATTCTCCATAACCCAATAGAATCTAGTAATTAAACCTCTTATAAACAGTTATATGAGGTAATATGTGCGAGATATACTAAAGTGTTTTTGAAATAAAGGGTTCATTGTCATATTATGGCATTACCTTTGTAACTTAATAAGTATTAATAAATTAAATAGAGTAAAATGAGTAGAGGAACAGTAAAATTTTTCAACGACACTAAAGGATTTGGATTTATCACAGAAGAAGGAGTTGAAAGAGACCACTTTGTACACGTTTCTGGTTTGATTGATGAGATCAGAGAAGGTGATGAAGTAGAATTTGACCTTAAAGAAGGTAACAAAGGCTTAAACGCCGTTAATGTAAAAGTAGTTGACTAAGTAATTATTCATATATTTTCACAAAAGCTCCAACATTATGTTGGAGCTTTTTTTTTACAAAATTACCTGATCCTAATCTATCTGTCATGCTCAATTTGATAGCGTCTCATTTAAGATCACTCTAGCTGACTATGCTTTGCAGCACTAGGATAGGTTGAATTTATTCCTCTTCACCAGTAGAGAGACTATCCTGCATGGCTGCTTTTTCGTCTTTGTTGTTTTGTGCTGGAACCGAATCTTTGATCGCTACAAAGGACTTTAAACGTTCCATATCTTCTTCTTCACCAGTGAAATAAGGAAATACATCCATGATAGGCGATTCTGAAATGGCGGGAATGGTATATTCTCCCATAGTGTCTTGCATGGTGCTTACCGTATTTACATAAGCTTCTTGCACATCGTTTGCTTGTACGAGCAAATACATATTGGTCTTGCGCTCTTTACCGCTTTCTTCATCAAAAGCAATTAAGGAAACTCTAGATTTGAACCATCGGTCTGTATTTTCAAAAGGATGGATCTCTGCAAAGTTGGCTACCTTAATATTGATGATTTTAATTTCTTCGTTATCTGGCAAGTAAGCTGCCATTTCTTGCGTGATTCTACTTTCTGCCTCTGTATAAGAGATGGCATCTACTAGAAAAGGTTCTGTTTTGATTTTGTGTGTTGCACTCGCTTCATCAAATTTTCTATATTTCACTTTACACTCGTACCAAGTCGCGCTTATCGTTTTATTTTTTAGGACGGCAAATGTAAAGGGAAAGCGGTGGTGGTTTTAAAGTTTTCTGGGATAGATATTCACAAAGGCTGGTTTCAAAACAATTGTTTTCTGATTTACTGTAAGTTGTAGAGAAAGCTATAATCTAGACTATAAATAATCTGTAACGAGAAAATGATTTTTTCATTTTAATTTACTTGTTTAATAACATGTAAAATAATTATTGTCAATTACTAAAACTTATGTTGCATCTCCATACTACTACCAGCATTTAATAACTTATGAAACTCTTTGATACTAGAAAAATCACTTTTTATCGCTTCAGAAACTAACAAACCAGAAACACCGGTTTCCAGAATTCCTTTGACATCATTTGTAGTGACTTTTCCAAATCCTAGAATAGGTGTTTCTGTTTCTAGTATATCGGTAATGGCTGTATAGCCGTTATAACCTAAGGCTACTAGCTGGTTATTATCACTTTCTGAGATCTTAAAAGGTCCTAAACCTATGTAATCTACTTCCTTTGCGATCAGTTCTTGACAATCTTCTAAGGTATAAGCTGTTGCGCCTATACTTTGCCAAGCAAAGAGATGTTTGCGAACTAGAGTAGGAGAGGCGTCATTTTGATCTAGGTAAACGCCGTCTGCTTTTATTTCAATAGCCAATTTGTAATCCGCTTTTATAAATAATCTGGTTTGAAAATGCGAAGTGATTTTGATCACGTCTTGAGCCAATTTCAATTTGTCTCTTTTTAAAATGTGTTCCATATCCAGTTGTACCGCTTCAATCCCAGAACTGCAGGCTTTTTGGATGTTTTCTACATGTAGGGCTACGGTTTTTGCTTTGGAAACAAAATGAAGTTTAGGAATCATAAAACAGGATTTGATGGTAATTTAAGAAACAGGAATACTTGCAACAGTTAATTTCTGGAATATTTATCTACAAGTAATCTATAGTGCAATTTACTTATAATATATTATGTCAAATAGATAGATGTTTAAATGTGATATTAAGTAACCGAAAGCAGCAGTCCAGATCATGTATTTCATTATATGGTATTCATTAATTGCGTAGTAAATACCACATTAATCATATTACACCTTAAAAACTGATGTATTCCTTAATTGATATGAGAAATGATTTTTGAAACATCACAAATTGATTCTGAAGTGTTCTTCTGATATTTAGAAACATTGGATGCCTGAGAATCGTCTATTTTAAAATTATTTACCAGTTATACATATTAGAAGAATTATAAAACAGCTAAATTTATTTTTCTAATAATTTTTTAGATGGTCCCAAAAGACTATTAGCTGCATAAATGCATTGTGTTATTTACAACATACCGATTTGGTTATCGATTGCAACAACGGTCGTGTACCTAATTCCTGACGATATGAGTCTAAAGACGTCATATCTGGAACTATGTCAAATAGCCTAAAAATGGGCTATTTGCCTAATTTATTCTAATCACTATTTGAACCATAATATATATTTTCATTCTATAGATATTACGGCTGTGACATAATTCCTGACGATATGAGTCTAAAGACATCATAACTGGAACTATGTCAAATAGCCCGAAAAAGGGCTATTCGCCTAATTTATTCCAATCACTATTTGAACCATAATATATATTATGTCAAATAGAATATTTTGTAAACTGCGTGGACCATCCATACAACCATCCTCTATCTTTTGTAATTTATTCATTTTTCATTGATAGATAAACATCAAGTATTACAACTAAACTATACTTGCAGTATAATCTTTTTATAACAACTGAATGCCAACACATAGATTCCTTATTGAAAAGCAATTTGTACTAATACGTAAATCTTGGTAAATCTAGATCTTCTGCAACCATTTAATATTTCCATCATATTTTATGAACGTACGATGACTGCTATTAATATGTAATTGTGCAGAATTAGGACTGAACACTTTTAACTCTACATCTAGGCTTTCTGATTTATGATAAGTAGAAAATTCATAGACGATACATTTTTCTTTCTCATTTATAATACTGGTTAGATTTGTTAAATCTCCAGTGAATGAATAACCTGTATCATTATTATATCCACCACCCATACGTCGTTCTCCATAAAAAGGCAGAGAAAAAACCACCTGCTCCTCTTCTATTTTCATTGTATAATTTTCTCCTTGTACGTTAATGCGTGCAGCGCTATTTCCCGTGCGTAACAATAGTTCATTTGCTACATTATTTAATGCTTGCGTATTAAACGGCTTAACCGTAGTAGCTTTGAACTCAAAAGACCCTTCACTCATTTGCGTTTGCAAAGTGGCTAATTTATCACGATCTTCTTCTGTAAAACTTGATTTACAAGCTGTTAACACAAGGGTAAGAATTAAAATTAAGGAATATTGGTATGTTTTCATTTTATTTTTTAGTCTATAAGCTACATAAATAGTGCCGTTTTATTTTTTTTTCCGCTTTCGCGAAAGCGACAATATCACCATCTATTTTGTTAAGACAGGATTTAATTATCTTTATAATATAATGAATAACTAAAGTTTAAAAGTAAATCGATTTTAACTATTTACGGAAAATTAAATACTACATAATAAACCTAGCAACTTTATAGCCGTTTTTTATCTAATTTAAATGTTTGAATCAATTTATAAAATTCTTAATCCTTTGCTAAAGCTGTATTAAGGATTATATAATTACTCTTACTTATTTGCGGTTGTAATGTATTTTTAACAAAAAACAATATGACAACTGTTCAATTTAATTACCAACATGTTTCTGGAAGTCAAGACCTAGAAAACTATACTAAAGAAAAATTACAAACTATTTTTGATCGTTACAATTGGGTAACTAGAGCTGATGTGTTTTTTATTACTGAAAAAACTTCTAGTGATGATACAGGAATGATAGCTCAAATAAGGTTGAGTGCTCCTGGTCCTAGGTTATTTGCAGAAGAAAGTACAGATACCTTTCATGGTTCTGTAAATAAAGTTATAGATCAACTTAAGACGCAGTGTGAAAAGAGAAAGTCAACTATAATAACACACTCATAAATGATATCACTAGCCACAGACCCAAAACAAATCATTCTAATTTTTAATTCTGACCAGAAAAGTCACAGAGAAATTCGCGCCTATGCAGAAGCAGCAGATAAAAATCTGCTAGCTATTGATATCTCTAAAGAAAAAGTAGCGGGAACGGTATGGACTGAAATAGCAGATTCATTAGAATTAAGAACTCGAGATTTAATACATACTGATCATTCCAGATACATAGAAAGTTATGGTAAGGATCATGACGTGGATTGTAATGGCGCTATAAAAACCTTACAAAAAGACCCTAATATGCTAATATTTCCTATTGCCATACAAGGGTCCAAAGGATTAGAAGTAAAGTTATACAACGAGATGCTTACATTTTTTGATGTGGATACAGCCGCAATAAGAATTCCCTAATCAATAAATAAGTCTATTTTAAAAATCCAGCTTTAAAGGCTGGATTTTATATTTAACCTATCATTACTTTATGATCATCTGGATTTCATTTATTGCTTTAGTGAGCGTGTTCCTGTTTTTAGATGTATTTATTTTTAATAGAAATGCTCATGTAATTAGTATTAAAGAGGCTTCAAAGTTTACGGCTCTTTGGGTTGGAATTGCTTTGGCTTTTACTATTGCTGTCTATTTAATTTATGATGGTAACTATATTGATAACCCAGACCAACTAACCGCTTGGAATGCTTCTTTGAAGTATCTCACTGGTTATCTTATTGAATTATCTCTTAGTATTGATAATATTTTTGTGATAGCGGTAATTTTCAAGTCCTTTTCTATAGATCAAAAATACCAACATCGTGTGCTCTTTTGGGGAATTGCAGGTGCACTTGTCTTCAGGGCTTTGATGATTCTCTTTGGTATCACATTGATCAACGAGATCAGCTGGATGACTTATATTTTTGGAGGATTTTTACTCTATACCGCTTTTAAAATGCTTAAAAGTGATGATGAAGAATTTGATCCTAAAAAGTCTAGTATTTATAAACTTGCAAGAAAGGTTTTTCCTGTAACCGATATCATGTACGGTCAACAACTGTTCATTAAAAAAATGGGAAAGAATATTGCCACTCCTCTATTTCTAGCTTTAGTTGTAATAGAATTAACTGACGTGCTATTTGCATTAGATTCTATACCTGCTATTCTTGCTATAACAAAAGATCCGTTTCTTGTTTTTTCTAGTAATATTTTGGCCATCATGGGATTGCGTAGTATGTATTTCTTCCTTTCTAATTTATTAGATAAATTTAAATACATTCATTACAGTCTCGTAGCGATTTTGTCATTTGTAGGTGTCAAGATGATTTTAGTGCATCACATTCATTTTCCAGAATGGATTTCTTTAGCGGTAATATTTATCTCTTTATTCTTAGGTGCAATTCTCTCAAAATATTCAACTATCGATAATAAAAATGAAAACTTGTAGTCTACTGCTCTTTAAATGATAATTTACGTCAAGTTTACGTCGTTTATCTATGATTTTAACATATTGAAGGGAAACCATAATTTTAATTGCTACGTAAGTATGTTAAAAGAGCCATATGATTTATTTCAATTACGTACATGTTCCGTCTAATCAAAATTTAGAACAGTTCACAAAAAAACAGTTGCAAAAGTTAGAGAGAAATAATCCGATTCATAAAATACAGGTAACTTTTAAAAAAATATTTGACTTTAAAAATAGAACGAGAGAGGTAGTCTGTATAATAGTGTCTACGGAACATAAAAATATATGTTGCGAGATAGAGTCCTTGAAGTTCAAAAAATCTGTCGATATTGCAGTAAATTCATTGAAGAACATGATTCTTTCAAACGAAGATCGTATTTCTGCATAAACCTAAAACACCTTTGTTATGTGATAAATTAACAAAGGTATTTTAGTTCATTTAATTTAGTAAAAATTACTCTACATCTCCAGTGGCTCGATAATCACCATTAAAGACAAAATCATTCTGTTTCTTACGGCTGCGTTCACCTGTTTCTGCGTCTTGTAGATCTTTAGGAACATCACTTAAATCACCGCCATAATAACCCAGTGCTATAGCTGTAGCAACATGAAAGGTTTCTGGAAATTTAAATTCTTTTCTAGCTCTTTCATAATCTAATCCAGCCATTTGATGCATCGCAATTCCCATACTTTGTGCTTGTATGGCCATATTAGCTGCAAACTGACCTAAATCATGAGGTGCATGATAATTGTCATCACCTTTAGGCGTTTTTGTGTCAATCACACCTAACAAAAGTACTGGTGCATTTTTTGCCCAATTTTGATTGAACTCTACAAGAACATTTAATATGCGTTCGTATGTTTCACTTCCTTTGATACCCCAAACCATATTCCAAGGTTGTAAATTATTAGAACTAGGTGCCCATCTTCCCGCTTCAAAAAGAATTTGCAACTCATTTTGTGAAATTGGTTGATCAGAAAAAGTACGCGGACTCCATCTATTTTTTATGAGGTCATGGATTTCATGATCTATAGGCGTTTCTTTTAATAAATTGGTTTTGTTTGCCTTCATTTATGGTTTTTGTTTAAAGATAATAGGAAACAAAGCTTTTGCGATCAAGCTTTACAAAGGTTTAACCATTACTCATTTTATAACAAAATGATTATCATGATTCTTATTCTCCATTTTAGCGCTTAAGAATGTTTTTTAAGATCAAGCAGTCTTTTCAGATACGATTTTAATAGCATCGCTTACTGTTTGCATTTCTTCCATATCCTTTTCATTTAAAGTAATATCAAAGGTATCTTCTACATCTAGTGCTATATCCACTAAATGTGCGCTATTGATTCCTAAATCTTGCATCAAATGGCTGTCCAGCCTTACCGCGTCTTCCTTCACATCTTGTGGTAAGTAGACTTTTACTATTTTAAAAAGCTCTTGTTGTATTTCGTTTTCTTGCATATTTATATCTTCAATGGATGATAAAAATACCATCAAAAAATGAATTAACACTAGAGAAAAGGATGAGTTTAAGAATTAATAACAGTTAGTTATATAAAGATTTTGTCTTCAGTAGTTGGTTGCTTGACTATGTTTCCAATCTGTCAAACTTCTTAAGAATTACACAGGCATTTACATCTCCAAAACCAAAACTGGCCTTTGCAAGCACATTAATTTTCATATTCTTTGTTTGTAAAGGCAAAGCAGCAGCATCTACTAAATCAGATATATCGCCATGTAAATCAGTAATATTACTGTTACCATAGACCCTTTGTTCTTTCAACTGCAACACGGCTCCTACTAGTTCTACACTGCCAGCAGCGGCAAGACAATGACCTATTAATGATTTAAAAGTGTTTATAGTTGGGAAATTAGATTCTTTGCGATCTAAAGCTTCGGTCCAGTTCTTTATTTCAAAAGCATCTTTTGAAGTTGCTGTAAGATGGCCGTTTATTGCGTCGATATCTTTAGATTCAATTTGAGCATCTTTCATGGCTAATTGAATACAATCTTGAACCGCTTTACCGTTAGGAGCTGTCATCGATCCGTCACCACGATGACCACCAGAATTTACTGAGCCACCTAACACCTCGCCATAGATCTTTGCTCCTCTTTTTTGTGCACTTTCTAGATTTTCAAGAATAAAAGCTCCTGCACCAGATCCAGGTACAAAACCTGCAGCATCATTTGATAGTGGACGGCTGGCATTTTGTGGATCTTCATTATACCTAGTTGGTAAAATGCGCATGGCATCAAATCCACCCCAAATGTAAGGTCCAGAATCACTGGTAGATCCTACTAGCATTTGAGTCGCTTTTCCTGCCGCGATACGTTCATAACCCATCAAAAAAGCTTCTGTTCCTGTGCAGCAAGCACTAGAATTACTGGTTACCATATTTCCACAACCCAATTCTCCAGCTAGCCAGGCGCTTATACCGCTAGTCATGGTTTGAATAACGCTGGTACTTCCCAGCCTGCGCACTCTTCCATCGTCTATAAGGTGAATGGCCTCTCTAAATTTTTCTCCACCACTTTGTCCAGTTCCAAAAATAATTCCTATTTCAGAGAGTGCTTCTTCCTTTGGAGCAATTTTTAAACCTGCATCTGCAAAGGCTTCTTTAGCAGCGATGACGCCATAAACCAGGCCGCTGGCTTTTAAACCTCTCAATTGTAATGCAGTAAAGTTTTCTAAAAGTAATTCTTCGGTTATTTGTGGCGTTCCAGAGACTTGACAACCGAAGTTTAATTCAGCTAGTTGAGGATCAAATCGTATTCCAGAGGTTTGTTCTTGTAACGCTTTCGCGAAAGCGGAAACACCAACAGCGTTAGGAGCTACAACGCCCATTCCTGTAATTACAACTCTATTCTTTGAGGTATTTATCATAGCAACATTAAACTAAAAAATCTCTAATAAAACATGTAATTTAATTAAAAAGATACTGATCAAAACTTAAGTATCACATAAACTTTATACTTCTGTGATGATAAATACGTTTTATTACAACGTTTCACGATTTAAACACACTAGTTTTACGGTCTTAAAGTAATTAAGTTTTTATGAGTAAATCGCTTCTTCTTATAATGGTATTATTTATAACAAACAGTTTGCTTGCGCAAAATATCATTATTAAAAACATTCAATTTGAAGGGCTTAAAAGAACTAAAGAATCCTTTTTAAGACGATTAGTAAAAGTAAAGCCACTCAGTGCGTATAATATAGAACAAATAGAAACCGATGTTGAACGTCTCAATCGTTTACCTGGTATTGCAAAAGCCGTTTATCAACTCGATAAAACAAATCCTGCAGCATATATTCTTACCTACGAAGTAGTAGAAAATTTCACAATTATTCCAGGAGTAAGAGTATCGCAGGCAAATGATGATAGTTTTGCCTTTAGATTATCGGTATTTGAATTTAATTTTTTAGGTCAAAATCAAATTATAGGTGGTTTTTATGGTCGTAATGTGTTTGATTCATTTGGTGGTTATTGGGAAGCTCCTTACCTATTTTCAAATAAGTTAGGTATAGGCGTTAACTATATTAAAAATGTAACCAGAGAGCCAATATTTTTCCCTGATGATAACACCGTGAATTACAAACTAGATAACTTATCCACCGAGATTTATGCTTTATATGAGTTGGATTTTCATAATAACTTCCAGTTGGGAATTAAGTACGTAGATCAAGAGTACTCTTTTATTGATGGACTCGCGACAACTGATGTTCCCGATAAATTGAGTGCACAAAAATGGAGCATTCTAACAGAATATGAGAACAATCATCTGGTTGTAGATTACCAATACGTTTATGGTTATAGGAACTTCACAAATGTGGAATTGATAACTGGTGGAGAAGGATTGCTAGATGATGAATTGATCGCACAAACCGATTTTCAATATTTCAAAAAGATAGGTAACAAGGGTAATTGGGCTAGTAGACTGAAATTATCTTATGCCACTTTTAATGATTCTAGGTTTGCGCCTTTTGCTCTAGACAATCAACTGAACATAAGAGGCGCAGGAAATAGTGCAGGACGTGGAACTGCAGAAATCACCTTGAACACCGAATACCGTCATACGTTGTATGAAAAAGATTGGTTTGTTTTGCAAAGCAATACATTTCTAGACACAGGAACGCGAAGAAATCCTACAGGAGATTTAAATGATCTTGTGAGCAATTCTACTTTAAAAGTTAACCCAGGTTTGGGAATACGATTTATTCATAAACGTATCTTTAATGCAGTCATACGTTTTGATTACGGATTTGGAATAGGCAATAACGCAACCAACGGATTTGTTTTTGGGATAGGTCAATATTTTTAACAGATAAAATAACAAAGTCAATAAATATTTAAAACAACACTAATGAAAACGTTCCTTATTATTACTTCATTATGGTTTCTTTTTTCTTGCAACACTGCAAGGGAAAGTAGAGATGAAACAGTTTATACCGCAGAATTTGTTCAAATAAATAATAACAAGATGAAGGCTTTTAACACTCTGCAAGCTTATCAAGAAGATGATAAGGAAGTAGACCACGAATTATTTGATCAAGTATTGAAAAATTATGTGTCTACAGATGGTCGTGTTAACTATGCTGGATTAAAAAAGAATCCGACCAACTTAAGAAGTTATATCAAAACACTGGAAGCTGCAAAACCTAATAAATCATGGAGTCGCAATGCTTTACTGGCCTATTACATGAATGCTTATAACGCGATGACGTTAGATCTAATCATTAGCAATTACCCTACAGAAAGTATTAAAGACATCAAAAACCCATGGGAACAGAAAAACTGGAGTATTAATGGGACACTTATTAGTCTTGAAGAAATAGAACATGATATTTTAAGAAAAATGAACGAGCCTCGTATTCATTTTGGTATTAATTGCGCTTCTTTTTCTTGTCCGCAATTACCTAATGAAGCCTTTACTGCTCAAAAAGTAGATCAGCAACTTGAAAAACTAGCGGTACAATTTGTAAACGATTCCAAAAGAAACAAAATAACCACCGATCGTGTGGAAGTTTCTAAAATTTTTAGATGGTTCAGCGAAGACTTTACTAAAGATGGTGATCTTACTGATTTTCTAAATAAGTATAGCACCTTGAAAATCAATAAAGATGCTAAAATAAAATATATGGATTATAATTGGGAATTGAATGAGTAAGTTTAATAGTAAAAAATTGGGATGAGTCTCGTGTCTATAAATAATTATGGATAGGATTTTAAGCGATTCCGCTATGCAAGCGGAATGACGATTTATAATCACTCACTCAACATCATTCCACTCATCCAGCCTTCAGCTATCTTTTTCTCGTGTTCATCCATCATTTGAACGACTACTTTTAATTTACCGAATCTAAAGTATTCTTTCTTAGCACTTACAATTACCGTTGTTTCTGGTAAAACTGTATTTAAAAAATTGATATGATTCTCGGTAAATACAAATTGCGGCTTTCCTTCTTTATCACTCATTAAATAGCTACCTAAACAGGCCAAACCTATTTGCGCCATGCACTCGATAAGTATAACACCTGGTGTAACAGGTTGATTTATGAAATGATGTTTATAGAAATATTCGCTTTCGCGAAAACGATAAATGCCTATCACGCTTTCTTCATCTAATTCTAGCAATTGATCCACAAATTTGAATCCATCGCCATATGGAAGATTAGCTACTATTTTTTCAAGAGGGCTGAGAAGCATTTTTAATTTGAGATTAGTTATTAATTTTTAAGATTTTGATGCATATTCTTCTCCACCAATTATTATTCTGAATAGGTCTAGAGGAAACTTCGACTGCTTTAGAGAACTCATTTATGTTATTTGATTTAATCAATAACTTATCCTGACTATCATCTTTGTCATAAGCATCAGCTTCTGTTAAATGACCATCCTGATCGCTTACTCTAACTAGGAATTCTCCTCTTCTAAATATAAATTGAAGTCCGTGTTCTTGCTCCCATTCACATTCGCAGGCCATATTTATGTAAATATCTTTATCTCGTCTGTGCCTCCGAGAAACATAAATATCAGTTGGATAGATAAAATTCCAAATATCTGCTTTCGTTTTTATTTTCCACAAAGGCTCATCAGCCTTATCATAAGGAACTACACTTAAAAACTTCATACAATTTTCATAAGCCAATTCGCTCAATTCTAAACGATCTACAGATTTTTTATTTAGGAATAACTTTAAGGCTTTGTCACTTTCTGTTATAAAATTTACATCATCATCTGGATTGAAATCAACAAATGTGATTGTCATACTTTTATTTTCTAAAAAAGGGATAGATATAGGATCACTAATCCACCAGTCTTCGAACTGATTATCCTGTGTTAGAATACCAACTGTTTCACTTGTGATCTTTTTCATAAAAATAAAATCATTTCAAATTCAAGTTCGAATTCAAGTTCAAATTACTGCAAACTCTCACCACCATCCACTTTAATAACAGATCCAGTGATCCAGCTAGCCTCTTCCCTAGTCATTAAATATACCACATTTGCTACACGTTCTGGAGTGGTTAATTCTCCATTCGGATTTCTCTTCAAACTTTCTTCTTTCAATTCTTCATACATAGGAATCATGCTTAAACTTAAAGTGTCTGTAACACCAGCCTGAATACAGTTAGAAGTTATGTGATGTAGAGCAAACTCTATAGCGATGCTTCTATTCATAGCTTCTAAAGTTGCTTTTGCCGCGCTGACGGCAGCGTAAGATTTCATAGGTCGCGTGCTTCCTTCACTGGTAAAACTTAGGATTTTTGCAGGTTTTGCAAATAAATGAGCTTCAAATAACGCTTTTGTCCAGCTGTACAGACTTATTCCCATAGAATGAATTGTTTGCTGGAAATCGTTTGCTGAAAGTGTGCTGTCACCTGTCATAGGTTTTAAATTCCCTTTTGAAATACTATGCAGTAATAAACTTAGCTTTTGATCCTTAAGGAAAGTCTTTAATTTTTCAAGATTTTCGTCTAGCTTATCCTCTCTAGTAGCATCACTATTTACAGTTAATAATTGAATTCCAAACGACCTTATGATATCAAATCTAGTTTCAATTTCTGTAGCTTGCATTCTTGAAGCTCTATAAAAGATAATAAGGTTCATTCCGTTTTCAGCCAATTTTAATGCACTAGCATAACCTAAGCCACTACTACCACCTAGAATTAATGCATACTTATTTTCAAAGTCTTTTACCATTCCAATAGTATTCTTTGAGCGGTAAATCCTGGCCCAAAACTTAACATCAAACCTTTGGAGCCTTTGTTAAGCTCACGACTCATAAATCGCTCTAAAACAAATAGAACTGTTGCGCTACTCATGTTTCCATAAATACGCAACACCTCTTTAGTATCAGCTATATTTTTACCCAATTTATGAAACAACTCTTCCACCGTCTGGACGATTTTTTTCCCACCAGGATGAAAAACAAGGTGATCAATATCTTCAATAGTCAATCCATTCTTTGCTAAAAATGGATGAATAATCGCTGGAAAATGACTGGCAATGGTTTCAGGAACTGTTTTATCCAGCACCATTTGTAATCCGCTATTTACGAGATCAAATCCCATCATATGTGTCGCATCAGGAAAGTGGTAAAACTCGTGTGATTTGATTTTAGGTCCACTATCTTCTTCACAGGAAGAAAGTAATACACAAGCACAACCATCTCCAAATATTGCTGCACTCACCATATTTGCCATGGAGAAATCGTCTAATTGAAAAGTTGCTGTAGGCGCTTCAATAGCAATGACAGCTGCTTTTTTATTAGGATTTGCTTTTAAAAAATTCTCTGCATAGATCAATCCAGAAATTCCAGCAACACAACCCATTTCTGTAACAGGTAAACGTACAATATCCTGACGCATCTTCATAGAGTTGATCAAGTACGCATCAATGGACGGAATCATGATACCGGTGCAACTTACGGTGATGATATAATCTAGATCTTGCGCATTCCACAAGGCTTTATCAAGAGCTTTTTCAACTGCTTTTTGAGCTAGTGGCACCACTTCTCTTTTGTAAATCTCATTGCGATCTTGAAAAGAAGTTCTGGTAAACACTTCTACAGGATCCATAATAGAATACCGCTTGTCAACGCCAGCACCTTCAAAAATTTTGATGGTTTTACGTCTCAATCGATCGTCCTGACCTGATAGCCATTCTTCTACAAATGGTAAAATATCTTTAGTCTCTTTATAATACTGTGGCGTTACTGTCGCTACACTTTTAATTTTTACACTCATCTATTGGAATTATCCATATAAAACGGAACGACCACTTCCATGTCCATCGGTCATTTGTAATGCCTATTGCTGTAGCATATTTTTTAAAATCGCTCACCTTAAAACCTGATGCGATACTGATCAGTCCATCGTGTTTTGAAATATCATGTTTTATAAAAATAGGACTTAAATATTTAAAAAAAAGAAAAGCCAATCGATGCCTGTGCAAATCATTAATTATAATACTTTTTGTTGTGATCTCTCTAAATTTAGTCAGAAATTCAACAATCCCTTCATTACTAAAATGATGCATGGTTAGAGAGCTTATCAAAATATCACACTTAAGATCTTCTGAATTGATTTTTAGAATATCGCTTTCGCGAAAGCGTAATCGTGACAATCCATCACTCTTTAAACGCGCTTTTGCTATAGAACGTGCAGCAAAGTCCAATCCTAAAAAGCTTAGCTTTTCATTTTTTAAATGTTTTTCTAAATATCTAAGCATCTCTCCATCTCCACAACCAGCGTCTACTATGGTAAGCTTTTGATCAGGATATTTTGCAATTTCCTTTTTAACAGCATCTAACATAAATTTAAAGCCACCTAAAAGCTTATTGACTATATTAATATCATCTACTGCGTTTTGAAGAGTTCCTTCATCAAGCGCAGGATCATCCATCCATTCTGGATCTGTGTTGCGCACATCAGAAACGTATTTTATTTTAGATAGGTTTCCCATGTGTACTTTTTATGATCGTTGATAAGAGAAATGGAAACCTACGTAGAAACCATAAACCGAGTTTTGTATAAGTGCGATTAAGTAGAATTCCTTGCAGTAAACGCCCCATTTTTAAACGCTTTTGGAATGTTTTATCCCATGTTATAGCATACTTTTCTAGCGCTTGTTCTCTACTGATGTGACCTTCTAGAAATGGTTGTAGTTCTTCATAGGCAATTTTTGCACTATGAATAGCCATCGCCATGCCATTACCGCATAAAGGATGTATCAGTCCTGCAGTATCACCCATCATGATGATATTATTTTCTACAGGATCTTTCTTCTCAAAAGAAATTTGAGAAATGGTAATAGGTTGATCCCAAACTGGTGTAGCCTGTTTGAAGAAAGCCTTTAAAAATTCATTTTTTGAAAGGATCTCTTTATTGAAATCGTCTACATTTTTATGTCGTTTGAAAGATTCATAACTAGCAAGATAACAAAGATTCACATGTCCATCCTCTACTTTGGAAACACCGGCATAGCCACCATCAAAATTATGAAGCTCGACTAGATTAGTTTCCATATCAAATTTATAGTGCATTTTTACGGCTAGCCATGGAGATTTTTGTTGAATGAAATTGCGATCTAATTTTTTATCTAATAAGGATCTTTTTCCAGTTGCCATTAGAAATAGTCTACAGCTTAATTCTTGTGTAATTGTTTTTACTTCAAAAGAATCATCTTTAAAATTAGCATCGATAACTTTATCTTGTAAAAATGTCGCTTTTTCTATAGCTTTTTGATAAAGTAAATGATCCAGATGATATCTAGAGATTCCTTTGCCACCTTGAGGCAGTTCACATTTGATTTGTTTATCTCTAGAAGCAGTAAATTTTAGGCTTTCTAAATTCATAGTTGTTTCTAGATCCAGATCAATACCCAACTCCTTTAAAAAACCAGTAACTTCATTACTTAAATACTCACCACACATCTTATGTCGCGGATAAGTGTCTGGATCAATAAGCAAAACTTTATTCTTTCTAGAAAACAAAATTGCCGCTGTCAGACCTGAAAGTCCACCACCGGCAATGATTATATCGTATTGTTTCTCCACTATTCAAAGATAATGGCTAGAAGTAAATCTATACTTCTTTTGAATCTTTATCTCTAACTTTTTTTTCTGAATAGCTTTCAGAATTAGATAAATAAATAGTAACGATGAAAAAAGAATTAATAGAGTTACAGCAGTAGGCATTAATGTACCACCTTCAGGATTGGGACCAAAAAAACTAAAAAAGTAAAAATAATAGTCAATGCGCAAAGTACATAACGGAAGTTATCCGCTTCATCCATAAATTTCATATTCTTAATATTTAGTTAACTCAGAATTTCTCAACAATAGAATTAAAATCTACTTCATTTTAATATTCTAGTAATTTTTTCACTTTTTCTTTTAAAGTTGGAATAGGTAAGTAATTATTTTCTAGGCCTTTCTCAAAAGGAATAGGTGTATCTATACTACCCAAACGCATCACTGGTGCGTCTAAAAACTCAAAACATTCTTCACTAATAAACGCGGCAATATCACTGATAACACTACCAGTAAGACTATCTTCTGTAAGTAATAAAACCTTACCAGTTTTCTGTACAGATCGTATAATTGTCTCTTTATCTAAAGGAACTAATGTTCTTAAATCTATCAATTCTATATGGACATCCATTTCTTCCATTAATTGCTTCATCCAGTGCACACCTGCGCCAAATGTGATAACAGTAGCATCATTTCCTTCAGAATACGTGACAGCTTTTCCTAATTCAATGTTGTAATATCCCTTAGGAACATCGTCATAACTGGAGCGGTACAATGCCTTATGCTCAAAGAAAAGTACCGGATTAGGGTCCTCAATAGATGCTATAAGCAATCCCTTTGCATCTGCAGGAGATGAAGGATAGACTATTTTAAGACCTGGAACGGTATAAAACCAGGCTTCGTTTGTTTGTGAATGAAACGGTCCTGCGCCTACTCCTGCACCACAAGGCATTCTAATAACCACATCTGCTTTTTGATTCCAGCGGTAATAAGATTTTGCCAGATAATTCACTATAGGATTAAAACCACTACTTACAAAGTCTGCAAACTGCATTTCTACCACAGCTTTCATTCCTGCAATGCTCAATCCCATTCCTGCTTCTACAATCGCACTTTCACATATAGGCGTATTTCTAACGCGATCACGACCGTATTTTTCTACAAAACCTTCGGTAATTTTAAAAACACCACCATATTCTGCCACATCTTGTCCCATAATTACAAGATCTTCAAACGCGTCCATAGCTTCTTCTAACCCATCTTTTATAGCGTCTATAACACGTATATTTTGTGTGCTGGTTTCAGGCTCTACTTGATGATGATTATGTGGTGCAAAGACATCTGCCAGTTCCTGTTCTGGTGTGGATTGCGGTAACGCTTTCGCGAAAGCGAGATCTAAACCATCATTGATATCCTGTTTATAATCTGTATTCCATTGCTCTACATCTTCATTAGAAATGATTTTTTCATCTAACAAATACTGCTCAAAGCGTGTTAATGGATCACGCTCTTCCCAATATTCCATCAACTCATCTGGAACATATTTTGTACCGCTAGCCTCTTCATGACCGCGTCTTCTAAAGGTCTTAAATTCTATCAATACCGGATGCGGATTCTCGCGCATGTCGTTTAAAATGGAAGAAATCTTTGTGTACACTTCTACGATATTATTACCATCAATGATATGCGATTCTATACCATAACCTAGCGCTCTATCTGCAAGATGTTCACAGTTGTATTGCTCACTAGTAGGCGTACTTAAACCATATCCATTATTTTCTATACAAAATAACACTGGTAAACTCCATACACTAGCCACATTAAGCGCCTCGTGAAAATCACCTTCACTAGTTCCTCCTTCACCGGTAAAAACAGCTGTCGCTTTTCCTGTATTCTTTAATTTCTGAGCTAATGCAATACCATCTGCAACACCTAATTGTGGTCCCAAATGTGATATCATACCGACGATGTGGTATTCTTGGGTACCAAAGTGAAAACTACGGTCTCGACCTTTTGTAAAACCATCTGCTTTACCTTGCCATTGCGCAAATAACTTCCATAAAGGTATTTCTCTGGTTGTAAAAACGCCTAAATTTCTATGCATCGGTAGGATGTACTCTTCTTTTTGCATCGCAGCGGTCACACCTATAGCGATTGCTTCCTGACCTATACCAGAGAACCATTTTGAAATGCGACCTTGACGCAGTAGAATAAGCATCTTTTCCTCTATCAATCGAGGTAAAAGCATTTTTTTGTATAAATCTATTAATACCTCTTTATCAAGGTTATTTTTATATAATTTTTTGAAATCTGTGGGCTGTGTATCTATCATGTTCTTAATACTGTATTCCAAATGTAAGATAATCTAGGTTCTTATTAATGGATTGCCCGCAGATACTCGTATTCATTTAGTAACTTTGTTGTCTTAATGATATACATGAAGCGATTGATTTTGTTTTGTATTCTTTTTACTGTTCTTCATGCTAATGGACAAAAAAAGAAAGCCGATTCTCTTCCTTTTCAAAAGGATGTAAAGTTTTCCTATTCATCATTGATCCTACCAGCAGGATTAATCACCTATGGTATACTGGGAATAAAAAACGATCCTATAAGAAAGTGGGATCGCAACATAAGAACACAATTGCAGCCAGATGGAGTGAAAACTGGTATAGATGACTATACCGTTCTTGCACCTATTCTTACTACGTTTGGATTAGAATTTGCTGGTATAGAAGGTAGAAACAACTTAGTAGATAAAAGCATTATTATAGGAACTTCTGCCCTTTTTATGTATTCTACCGTACGATTGATCAAGAATAATACTTCTGTAAGAAGACCTAGCGGTAGATCTGTAAGTAGTTTTCCTTCTGGTCATACGGCGTTATCTTTTATGGCAGCAGAGTTCTTACATCAAGAATATGGTCATGTATCACCATGGTATAGTATTGCTGGATATAGTGTTGCTACTGCGACCGGATTTTTACGTATCTATAATGATAAGCACTGGTTTAGTGATGTACTGGCCGGCGCTGGAATAGGAATTTTATCCACAAAAATAGCTTACTGGCTGCATCCTTTCTTAAAGAATGTTATCTTTAAAAATAAAACAGAAAAACAAGTATCTCAAGTACAGTGGCATATAGCACCTCTTTACTCTGGTAACGAGTTGTTACTGACCACTTCATTGAAATTTTAAATACAACCTATTAATACTTATTCATATGACTAATATTCCAAGCGTAGATCTAGCCGACTTTTTGAGCGATGATCCTAAGAGAAAAGAAAAATTTATTAGCGAGATAGGCGCTGCTTATGAAGACATAGGCTTTGTAGCCTTAAAAAACCACTTTCTATCTGACGACCTGGTTGAAAAACTATATGCACAAGTAGAAAAATTCTTCCAGCTTCCTAAAGAAACAAAATTAGGATATGAAAGAGAAGATCTAGGTGGACAGCGTGGATATGTATCCTTTGGGAAAGAACACGCCAAAGGTAAAAAAGAAGGTGATTTAAAAGAGTTTTGGCATTTTGGTCAAGAAGTAGCGCCAGATGTTACTATAGAAGACGATTATCCAGATAACGTCATTGTTAAAGAGTTACCAGGGTTTAACGCTACTGGAATGGAAGCTTATAGAATGCTAGAGAAAACAGGTATTTACGTTTTAAGAGCTTTATCCTTACATATAGGAATGGAAGAGCATTACTTTGACTACTGGGCAAGTAACGGTAATTCTATTTTAAGACCTATTCACTATCCACCTATTACTAGCGAGCCAGATAACGCTGTTAGAGCTGGTGCACATGGCGATATCAATTTAATTACTTTATTAATGGGTGCCAGTGCACCTGGATTACAAGTTCAAAACCGTGCTGGAGAATGGATTGATGCCATAGCAAAAGAAGATGAGCTGGTTATAAACGTAGGAGATATGTTGCAACGTCATACCAACAATAAATTGCGATCTACTATTCATAGAGTGGTAAATCCACCTAGAGATTTATGGCACACCAGCCGCTACTCTATACCATTTTTCTTACACCCACGTAGTGATATGAAACTGGACTGTTTAAAAGAGTGTATAGATGAAAATAATCCTAAACAATATGAAGACATTACCGCTGGAGAATTTTTACATCAACGTCTTGTAGAGATAGGATTAATCAAAAAGTAATTTTTAATTAGTGTCTAGTCCTAAATAACCGATACAGATACGTAAAGCATTAAAATTATTATTTAAATCTCAATGAAGCTAGCTTCATTGAGATTTTTTTGGACACTATCCCCTAAACAGTGTAAGTTAAAACAGCTTGGGTTTGACTTTAAATGAGTTTATAATTAGCCCCTTTCTTTATAAATGGTTAGCAACTGATAGAGTACAATACTCGAGTTTTTGATGGGCATAGACCATTTTTTAGTCGCTTCCCTTACTGCCCATTATATAGATTTCATAACGGCATCATCTGTTGGAAAGGATAATTTGTTTTTGGTGTATTTTCTGATTTCTAAAGGGAACTCAAAGAAAACGGTAAGGTCTTTCCAGTTGTCATAGCATCTTTTGACAGCGTAAGAGTACTTGTCTTCCCATTTATCTGCAAAGTCTTTTAGAGCAGCTTTTGCGGCTTGTTTTGTAGGCGCGTTATAAATCTGCTTCATATCTCAGTAAAAAGCTTTCATATTAGTAAGCACATTCACTTTTACCATTCCTACAAAACCCTACAGCTGTGTAAACGATTTTATGAATCACTTTAGAGTTGCACCTTAAAGACAATACAATAGCTTTCATACCAACTAGATATACCGGCTCCAAAGGTCTCTTCTGCTAGGCAACAAATATGGGGTTAAATGAGGCATCACGATCTCTGGAAACTTTAATCTCTGACTCACCAAAGATAGTCCTCACCTTTTTAGTGCCGTATCCTTTACGTTTATTGTAAGTTGGACTTTTTTTCATGTGTTTAAATAGTCTAAGTGAGCATCAAGCTAGCCTTTTAGCATTTTTTCAATACCTCGCTTTTGAAGTTGCTTTAAGAAATCAGTGAGTTCATCTCCCGTTTTGAACTGTTTAAAAAAAATCGTCCTTGAATAAACCTTATTGGTTCATATCTGTGTGAAATTTAAAATAAAAAAGGCTTGGGTCATCACCTAAGCCTTTTTTAACTACTTATACAGTTAATGAGATACTACCATTTTTTTTGTTTCTCACTTCTTCTTGTTTAAAAAGGTAATTATTTAATCACTTCAATCTCAATAAATATATCTTCTTTAGGCCAGTCACTGTCATCGGTAGGCACTTTTGCTATTTGATCTGCTACTTCAATTCCTTTTGTTACTCTACCAAAAATAGTATGCTCGTTATCTAAATGTGGTGACCTACTAAGAGTAATAAAAAAATCAAACGGATTGTGCCAGTTATCTGGATTATTTACCCATTGTTTTGCACTACTTAAAGTACCTCGTTCATGAACTACACCTGGTAAAAAATGAGGTTGGAGCTTATAATTTCCAGCACTAGTTCTTTTCATGGCTGGTAATGCTTCATCGCTATCGCCGGCTTGCACGACAAAATCTTCTACTACTCTATGAATATAAGTCCCATTAAAGTAATTGTTTTTAACTAGGTAAATAAAACTTGATCGATAAATAGGTGTTTCCTCAAATAGCTCCATTTCTATACTTCCATAACTGGTTTTTAAACGTACTCTAGTTTCTGGATTTTCTTTTCCATATCTAGTAAAAAACTTTTGAACACTATCTTGAGGTATATATGCAAGCAAAGTATCACCACTAGCAGATATTTGTTTCTTGTACGTTTTTTCAAGAATACGTTCTTCTTTAGTGAATCGTTTTACCGTATCCTGTACTTCTTGATGAGAGCTATTTTGAACTTGTGGAGTATCTTTACAAGAGATACAACATATCACAAGAATTAAAATCAGATAAAGTGACTTCATTTAAGGAATTTTTGAATCAGCTGTCAAAGCTAAAGAATTTACCACTTCCAGGGCTAGAATCACAGCTTAAAATGGCAGCTGTAGAACGTCTTGAAGAAATGCAAGCGGTCGCTCTTGAAAATAAATTACCTAAAGAAGCGTCTGTAATGATGTTAATTTATCCTAAAAATGATATTCCTCATTTTGTACTAATAGAGCGCACACAATCTAAAGGTAAACACAGCGGTCAGATCGCATTTCCTGGTGGCAGAAAAGAAAAAACAGATATTGATAATAGCGTGACAGCGCTAAGAGAAACTGAAGAAGAAATTGGTATTCTTATGGAAGATCAAGAACTGGTCATGCCTCTAACGTCAATTTATATTCCGCCTAGTAACTATATGGTTTATCCTTATCTCGCTTTCGCGAAAGCAGAATTACAGTTCACACCTCAACCTAGTGAAGTGAAGTCTATCATAGAAATAGAAGTGTCTGAATTATTAAAAGATAAAAATGTAAGTCGCACGACGCTATCTACTAGTTATATGCAGGAAGTAAGTGTGCCTTGTTTCTATTTTGGAGAAATCATGGTTTGGGGCGCAACTGCCATGATGTTACAAGAAATCAAAGATGTTTTAAAGAAAGTTGAGTTTAAAACTTGATAAGCAGTATTTTATGATGTCTTTAATCAGATAGCTAAAATAAAGCCTGTCGTTTTTAAAATAAGGACCGACAACAGACTCAATGGATAGCCAGATGTTACGTCTCGTATGATTATATTTGCCATTACGCTAAAAAATTAAAAATCTATATGGGATTGTTTAAAAAAAATCCTTTCGGTCATATTTTATTTCTCAAAAAATGGCTCATACGCATTGCAGGAGTTCTGTCACATCGTCGTTATAGAGGCTTTAATGAGATGGAAATTGAAGGTAGCGACATTATTAGAAACTTACCAGAAACTGGTGTTTTATTTGTGTCTAACCATCAAACCTACTTTGCAGATGTAGTGAGTATGTTTCATGTATTTAATGCCTCTTTAAAGGGTCGTGATGATAGCATTAAAAACGTAGGCTACTTATGGAAGCCAAAACTCAATATTTATTACGTTGCAGCAAAAGAAACGATGCAAAGTGGTTTGCTTCCTAAGATATTTGCCTATGCAGGAGCGATCACAGTAGAAAGAACCTGGCGTGCTAAAGGTGAAGAAGTAAATCGCGCTGTAAATCCAGACGATACTAAAAATATAGGAATAGCACTAGAAGATGGTTGGGTAATCACCTTCCCACAAGGAACTACAAAACCATTTAAACCCATTAGAAAAGGAACTGCTCATATCATAAAACAATACAAGCCTATTGTAGTACCTATCGTAATAGACGGTTTTAGAAGGAGTTTTGATAAGAAAGGATTGCGTATTAAAAAGCGTAATATCTTACAATCTATGGTCATAAAAGAACCTCTTGATATCGATTATGAAAATGATAGCGTAGAGAAAATCGTAGAACAGTTAGAATTTGCTATTGAACAGCACCAATCTTTCCTAAAGGTAATTCCTCTAGAAGAAATTGAGGCTCATGAAGAGTTGAATAAGAAACGTCAATGGGATTATTAGATGTAATTGTAGTTATGCTTTCGCGAAAGCAGAACACACTTCTTACTTTTAATTCAAATTAATATCTGCTATACTTTTGATTCTGTTTCTTTCTAGAAAGACATCGATGGTTTCAAAGTGCTCGATAACACGTTGTTCTTTAAATTCAAATACTTTTTCTGAGAGACCTTGAAGGAAATCGCGATCGTGAGAAACCAAAATTAGGGTACCATCATAAGTAGAAAGTGCTTCTTTTAAAACATCTTTTGATTTTAAATCTAGATGGTTAGTAGGTTCATCAAGAATCAGTAAGTTGACTGGCTCTAAAAGTAATTTTACCATAGCTAGTCGTGTTTTTTCTCCTCCAGAAAGAACGCCTACTTTCTTCTCTAGATCATCACCACTAAACATAAAACGACCTAGAATGTTTTTCATTTGTGTGCGTATATCGCCTTCTGCAACCTCATCTACGGTTTGAAAAATAGTCAAGTCTTTATCTAATAAAGCTGCCTGGTTTTGAGCAAAGTATCCCACTTTTACGTTATGTCCTAATTGACACGTACCATTTACTTCTATCTCACCTAGAATAGCTTTTATCATAGTAGATTTTCCTTCTCCATTGCGACCTACAAAAGATACTTTCTCACCTCTTGCGATAGACATATTTGCATCTTTAAAAACTACATGATCATCATAAGACTTTGAAACCTCTTTTACTGTTACTGGATAATCACCAGATCGTGGCGATGGAGGAAAACGTAATTTTAAGGCACTCGTATCAACCTCATCAATCTCAATAATCTGTAACTTTTCTAGCATGCGTTCACGAGAAGAAACTTGATTAGTCTTTGAATAAGTTCCTTTAAAACGTTCTATAAACGCCATGTTATCTGCAATGAACTTTTGTTGTTCTTGATAAGCTTTGATTTGATGTGCTCTCCTATCTTTACGTAACTCTAAATAATGTGAATAGGTAGCTTTATAATCAAAAATACGCCCCATAGAAACCTCTACCGTACGGTTGGTAATATTATCGATAAATGCTCTGTCGTGCGAGATGACCATTACCGCATTTGCTTTATTCACTAAGAAATCTTCTAACCATATAACAGATTCTATATCGATGTGGTTAGTAGGCTCATCAAGAAGTATCAAATCTGGCTTTTGTAATAATATTTTTGCTAATTCAATGCGCATGCGCCATCCACCACTAAACTCTGTGGTTTGTCTTGTAAAATCTTCTTGTTTAAAACCTAATCCTTTGAGTGCTTTTTCAACCTCTGCATCATAATTAACATCTTCTAAAGCATAGAACTTCTCTCCTAATTCCGTTACTTTTTCTATGATTTTCATATACTCGTCACTCTCATAATCTGTTCTTACAGTAAGCTCATTATTAAGGTGATCCATTTCTTCTTTCATAGAAAAGACCTGTTTGAATGCTTTTGCTGCTTCTTCAAATACGGTACAATCGTCTTCTGTAAGTAAATGCTGCGGTAAGTATGCAATGACCATATCTTTAGGAGCGCGCACATGACCGCGAGTAGCCGTTTGTTCTCCTGCAATGATCTTCATCATAGTAGATTTTCCAGCACCGTTTTTACCCATCAATGCTATTTTATCGGTTGGGTTGATGACAAAGGAAACATCACTGAATAAGGTGGTTCCACTAAATTCTACGGCAAGATTATCTACTGTGATCATGGTGTATTTTTAAAAGCTGCAAAAGTAAGAGAAAAGTAAGTGAGTAAAGATTTTTTGTGTATTTGAGAATGCAATAAAAAATATGGATGTCTATAATTTACTAGCCTCAATAACAATAGCACCTAATTCTTCAGAACTGGTGAAGAATAAATAATTAGTTTCATGTTCTTTAAACTGGTACTTTTTACGTAAAGTGGCTACAGATTCTTTGTTATTGCGAGTAACGATTCCTCTAGCAGTTTTAGCATAAAGCCTTTTCAACTTTTTAGGTTTATTTTCAATTGTATTCCTAATTTCAAATACACGTCCTGGAAAATCGATCAATTGGTCTGATGTAAATAAATGTGCGTCTTGATCTAATTTACGCAACGGATATTGATCGAGTAAGGCATCAAATTGTTGCGATTTCATTATTGCAGCATTAGGTTCGTACAGATATTTTTGGGGTTTTGAAAAATCAAAAACTCCCGATGAAGAAAACATTGTTTTAAAAACAGGTTGTTCTGTTTCCAGATTTACAGAAATTACATCTACCTGTTTCACCTCTTTCCTGCTTAAAATCCACAGTAATTCTTTTACATCATTTTTAACAGCAACTATATGCACAGACTCTACGTATTGCAATTGGTTTATCCCTGCTGTAATATCTAACATAGGTGAAGTTTTGATCATCACATTTCTACCTTTGTTTAATAGCAAGTCCAGATTATCAATGACGTTAGGTTCATAATCTTTTAAGAGTACGGCTTTGCTATGCGAGTCTGTTTTACGGCTAGGATCAACATAGACGAGATCATAAACTTCTTTTGATTGTTTTAAAAATTCAATTCCATCTGCTTGAAATGATTTTGTTGAAATTCCTTGAACTAGAAAAGAACGTTGTGCATACGGTTGTAAAGAACTAGAAAATTCTACATGTGTTGTTGTGGTGCACGCTTTCGCGAAAGCGGAAACGTCAATACCAAATCCACCAGTAATATCTATCATCGTATCTATATCTAATAACTGAGATTTATAGATAGCTGTAACTTCTGAACTGGTCTGTTCTAAATTAACCTTGGGTGGATATATGATATTTTGATACTTAAAAAGCCAAGGGAATTTATTTTTTGCCTTCTGTAAACCTACTAATTGTTGTGTCAACTCTAGGTTTGAAACCTCATTATATGGATGTTTTTTAAGCATGAAATCTGCTGCATTTTCATGCAAACAACCTCTTAAATATTCATTTATCTCAGCGTTGACTACTTTAAGATTCATCTATAAGTTTTGAGTCAGCTTTTTGACAATCTTGTACTCGCTTAAAAATTCTTTAGAAATCACCTTAATCGCAGTGTAAGTAGGAACTGCAAGAACTAGTCCTAAAATACCGAAAACTATACCTGCTATAAGAATGATAATAAAAATCTCTAAAGGATGTGATTTTACACTTTTACCAAAGATCAATGGCTGGTTTGCAAAATTATCGATGGTTTGAACAATCCCATAGCCTATAAAAACAATGATCAACTCTGGTAATATAACATCTGAAAAATCAGAACCTAAATGATCACTTATCACAAATGCCGACATTAAAACATAACCTATAGCCGGACCTAAATAGGGCACTAAATTTAACAAAGCACAGAAAAAAGCTATAATGATTGCATTCTCAACACCTACTATAAAAAGAATGATGCTGTACAGTACAAATAAAATCGTAACCTGTAATACCAGTCCTATAAAATATCTAGAAAGCAATTGTTTAATTTTTGTAAAAGCCCTTAAGAACTGACCTTCTGTACCTTTTTTTGAAAAAACCAATATACCTTCAAGTAAAAGGCGACTATCTTTAAGTAAGAAAAAAGCAATAAATAATATAGAAAATAAACCTATGGCAAAACTACCCAATGTTCCAAAGAAACCGTTGACAAACTGCGGTATCAAGTCCATGTTGAAATCTTGGTAATAATCAGTTTTTTGAAGACGCTCTAATATATTGACCCTTTCTATTCCAAAGTAATCGCTTATTTGTTCATTAAGAACCTCGATATTTGCTTCTAGTTCTATGAGGTCTATTTGGCTTAAATTATCACTTTGTTCAGTAATGACAGGTATAATTAGTAATATCGCTCCTACTATTACTGCAAATTGTAACAAAAGAGTGATGATAACTGCAAGTGTATTGTGAAATCTTAATTTATCACGTAGGAATATCACAATAGGTCTTCCTATTAATGAAAGAACCGCTGCTATGCCTATGTAAGCTAATACCGATTGTATCTCCCATAAAAAACATATTAATACAAAGACACCAAAGATAATTCCCAATGCTCTTAAAAGACCATATGCTATGGATTTTGAATGAATAGCTTTACTCATATCTTAATTGATAAATACATATTTTATAATATTTGCTCCCATATCTAGTGCTTTTTTACGCACTTCTGGTGGATCATTGTGAACCTCTGGGCTTTCCCATCCATCACCTAGGTCGCTTTCAAAAGTAAACAATAAAACCAGTCTTCCTTCATGAAACAACCCCTTAGCTTGTGGTCGTTGCCCTTCATGTTCATGTATTTTTGGTAGCCCTTTAGGAAACTTTGTATAGATATTAAAAATAGGGTGTGTAGCAGGTAATTCAATCAATTCTTTTTGAGGAAATAATTTAATCAATTCCTTATTCAAATAAGGTTCCATACCATAGTTATCATCAATATGAAGAAAACCACCACTTAAGAGATAGTTCCTAAGGTTTTCAATATCAGCATCATTAAAAACAACATTTCCATGTCCTGTCATATGAATGAATGGATACTGGAAAATATCTATACTGCTTACCTCAACAGTTGCTACATCTGTATCTAATTGTGTACCGATAGTATCGTTACAATAGGTAATTAAATTAGGTAGTGCTGTTGGATTAGAATACCAGTCTCCACCACCATTATATTTTAAAACGGCCAGCTGTTGAGCAAATAAATTGCTCACAAAAAACAAGGTGATTAAAAAAAATATTTTTTTCATAATGGCAAAATACAAACTTATATTACTTTAACGGTGACAGTTTTTTAAAACCTAAATAATTAAAGTAATATAATAGTTATTACAACGTTAAATTTTTATATTTGAAGCTATATATTATCCCCTTATTATATGAAAATCACAGCAAAACAAAAAATAGGCATCCCTATATTGAGCCTATTACTAGCTTTTACTATGCTAGCCTTACAACATCATGAGAATCATTCACAATCTTCCGATCTGGAAAATAAAGAAAGTTCTGTTCATGAATTAAGTTCTTTAAAACAAAATTCACTAGACCCAAACCAAAAGACTGAAGCAAATTATAACTAGTTTTATTTAATAGTAAGTGGTGTAGTTTCCAAAAAGACTAGTACTGTTTTACTGTACTACTTTATCCATAAAACTGTTGTAAATAGCTGCGGTATAAACCCCAGCGGTCTCTGTGCGCAATCTTTTTTCACCCAATGTTACTGGTTGGAATCCTTGTTTAATGGCCATGTCAATCTCTAGAGATGATAGATCACCTTCCGGACCTATAATTACGGTAAAGTCTTCTTTACTGTTGATTTGGTTTACGAGACTCTTTTTATCAGTCTCTTCACAATGTGCAATACATTTTACACCTTTTATATGGGATGAAATGAAATCTGAAAATGAAGTCAGATCCTCTATTTTTGGAAGATAAAATTGATTGCTTTGCTGCATCGCACTTATCAAAATCTTCTTGAAGCGTTCTGTATTTATTTTTTTTCTCTCGCTATGATCGCATAATAAAGGAGTAATTTTTGAAACACCAATTTCAGTAGCTTTTTCTAGAAACCACTCCATACGATCATTCATCTTTGTAGGCGCTATAGCTATATGTAGTTGCTGTTTTTGTGGCGTATACGCTTTCGCGAAAGCGATATCAATACCACATTTATTACTAGTTACTAAACTTATTGTGCCAAGATATAAATTACCTCTTCCATCTGTAATATGAACCTGATCTCCGACTTTTTTGCGCAACACTTTAGTCATGTGTCGAGATTGTTCTTTATCTAATAAAAGGTAATCTGTGTCTGGGAATATGTTTTCAAAATAGAATAATTGCATTACATCTGGATTCTAGGTGAGGCAGTGACATCCATGCCTGCATTATAACCTTCTAAATATTTAAAATACGCTGAAATACCAATCATTGCGGCATTATCTGTTGTGTATTCAAAAGGAGGAATAAAGGTATTCCATCCTATATTTTCATAAGATTTCAATTGTTCTCTTATACCAGAATTTGCGCTAACGCCACCGCCTATTGCGACAGTTTTAATTCCCGTTTGCTTTACGGCTTTTTCTACTTTTTGAAATAGAATTTTAATCAACGTATATTGAATACTGGCACAAATGTCAACTAGATTTTCATTTATGAAATTAGGATTCTTTTTCACTTCTCTTTGAATAAAATAAAGAACAGCCGTTTTAAAACCACTAAAACTATAATTTAAACCTGGAGCTTTAGGAACCGGAAAAGGAAACTTTTTAGGATCACCTTGTTTTGCGAGTTGATCGATTTGAGGTCCAGCAGGATAACCTAATCCTAACATTTTCCCACTTTTATCAAATGCCTCTCCTATAGCGTCATCTTGAGTGGTACCTATTACTTCCATTTCATGATAATCGGTAACCTTTACTATTTGAGTATGTCCACCACTTATGGTCACCGCAAGAAATGGAAATTGCGGTCGCTCAAGACCTATATCGATAAAGTGCGCTAAAATATGTCCATGCATATGATGCACGTCTATCAAAGGAATATCAAGAGATAATGCGAGTGATTTTGCAAAACTAGAACCTACCAATAAACTGCCCATAAGTCCAGGTCCTCGAGTAAATGCAATGGCTGTTAAATCTTTTTTAGTAATTCCTGCTTTTTTTAAAGCTTGATCTACAACTGGAACAATGTGCGATTGATGCGCTCTTGAAGCTAGTTCTGGCACTACACCACCGTATTGTGTATGTATTTCCTGACCAGCAACTACATTAGATAAAACTTGATCATTTTTGAGAATTGCACAAGCAGTATCATCACATGAAGATTCAATTGCAAGAATAAGAGAAATTTTTGCGTCCATTTAGGCGTTAAGGCATAAAAATTGGTAATCTTTGCAAAGGTAAACGATACATGATTAAGAAACTTCTTAAAATACTGGTGAAAACCTTAATTGTGCTGCTTATATTATTTTTAATATTAGTAGTAGCATTCTCATTTCCAGCAGTTCAAACTGCAACAGCTAAATATCTAACTACTTCTTTAAATGAAGATTATGGAACTGATATAGACATAAAAGCAGTTGACATTTCTTTTTCTGGTGATCTTATTCTTAAAGAATCAAGAGCATTAGATAGTCGTAATGACACCATTATTTACTTTAAAGAACTTCGTAGTTCCATTTTAGGTTTTGGAGATTTGATATCAGGCAATCCTGCTTTAGGAACGACTTCTATAGATGGACTGTATTTAAACATGGTACGTTATAAAGGTGATGATAGCGATAATCTCAATATGTTCATCAATAAATTTGGATCTGGTAACAACAGTACATCTACGGCTCCATTTGTTCTAACGACAGGAGACTTAGAAATTACCAACTCCCGAATTAAGATAATTGATGAGTATTTAAAATATCCAGAAACCTTTGTAGCGTCACAACTCAATCTTCAATCTGAAGGATTAAGAATTGAAGGTTCAAATATTTATGCGGTAATTAAAAATGCTAATTTTGACATGTACACTGGTGTTATGAAACCAGATGCTAATGGCAAAAAAAATCTGAGAATTAAAAACTTAAAAGCTGATTTTTCTTATACACCTTCACAAATTCTTGCTAACGACTTATTGATTTATACTGCTGGTTCTCAATTAGTAGGTGACTTAAAATTATCTTATGACAGAAAAGATTTTATCGATTTTGTAAAAAAAGTGCAATGGGATTTTGATATTAAAAATGCTGATTTATCTACCAATGAACTCAGAAAATTCTACAATGAAATAGTTGAAAAAGATAAAGTTCTATTGAAAGGACGTATGCAAGGAACGCTCAACGATTTTATTGTGGAGGATTTATTAGCCACTACCTTAAGTGACATCACTATAGATGGAACCATGCATTTTAAAAATCTAGTAGAAAATGAGGATGATTTTTTTATAGAAGGTGATTTTAACACCCTTGAAGTAAGTAATACCGATTTAAAAAAGTTTTTACCAAATATTCTAGGCACCACAATGCCTACTCAATTAAATCAATTAGGTACTGTAAAAGCAACTGGTTATGCCAGTGTAAATGCCAATAAAGTAGTCACTAGATTATCTGGAAGCAGCCGCAAAGGAAACTTTAATTCTAACCTAGTTCTTAATGATATACAAAGCGGCAATATCGCTTATAATGGAAACATAAAGTTGAATCGTGTAAGTCTAGGTTCTTTATTAGGGATTAAAGAATTTGGCAATGTCACCTTAGACTTAGATGTAGATGGACGTGGATTTGACTTAGACAATGCTAATACCATACTTAAAGGAAAAGTTGCACAACTGGACTTTAACGGTTACTCCTATCGCAACATAAAAGTAAATGGGAAGTTCAAAAAACCAATTTTTAATGGAAAATTTTCTATAAACGACCCTAATCTTAAAATGGATTTTGACGGACTTGCAGATTTATCAGAGACCGTAAACACCTATGATTTTGAGGCAAAAATCGAATATGCAAATTTAAATGCGATCAACCTCTTTAAGAGAGATTCATTATCTATTTTAAAGGGAGAAATAGTCATGAACATGAAAGGAACCACGCTAGATGATGCTGTAGGAACCATAGATATTAAAGATGCGAGCTATAAGAATCAAAATGAAGATTATATTTTTAATGACTTTAGTATCGTTTCTAGTTTCAAAAATGAAGAGCGTTTTATTTCCATCAACAGCACAGATATTTTAGAAGGTGAACTATCTGGTGTTTTTAAAGTTGCTGAAATCCCAGAGTTATTTAAAAACAGTATTGGTAATGTATACACCAACTATAAATCAGAAAATATTACGCAGGATCAATATTTAGATTATGAATTTAAAATCTATGATAAAATTGTAGATCTTGTTTTTCCCGATATCGCTCTAGGCGAAAACACGATTTTAAAAGGCCAAGTTGCTAGTAACGAAGCCCAATTCCGTATGACATTTAGATCACCTGACATTAAAATCTATGATATAGAACTAGATCAGGTAAACGTTCAAATCAATAACCAAAATCCATTATTTAATACCTTTATTAAAATTGATGGAGTAAAAAACGGTATTTACGATGTAGATGATTTTCAACTAATAAATGTAACTAATAAAGACACCTTATTGTTTCGTACTAAATTTAAAAGTACCGCAAGAGAATCTGACAACTTTAACTTAAGCTTTTATCATACTGTAAACAATGAGAATCAATCGGTAGTTGGTATCAAAAAAAGTGACGTTGTTTTTCAAGGAAAGAAATGGTTTTTAAATAAAACAGATAAAAATGTTCAACTAAAATTTGACCATGATCTCAAAAATTTCAAATTAGACAGTCTAGTCGCGCGACATCAAGAAGAATTTATAACTCTGGCTGGAGATATTCAAGGTAAACAAAATAAAGACCTTCACTTAGACTTTACAGACGTTAGAGTTTCAAGTCTTACTTCACCCATTGACAGCTTAAAATTAAAAGGTCATATAGATGGATCTTTATCTTTAAAACAAATCGATGGAAAATATGCACCGTCCAGTGATTTCACGGTTAAAGGTTTTGAAATAAATGAAACACCTTTAGGAGACTTTGAACTTTCTGTTGCTGGAAATGAAGATTTAAGTCTCTACAATGTGACTGCACAATTAAAAGATGATGTGCAAAAAACCTTTACCGCAAATGGTACTATAGATGCCAGTGGTAAAACTAGTAAAATCAATGTCAACGCAGTTTTCAAGGACTTTAACCTAATCGCCTTAAGTCCGTTAGGTGGTCAAGTGCTAGACAATATAAGAGGACTTACGTCTGGACAAGCAAGACTAACTGGAGAGTTAAGTGCGCCTGACATAAATGGTAATCTTAAACTAAGAGACGCCGGACTACGTGTTCCATATCTCAATACTGATTTTGATATTGAAAATAACTCTCAAATCAAGATCACATCAACGTCTTTTGATTTTAACAGTTTGCAACTTACAGATACTAAATACAAGACAAAAGGAATTTTATCTGGATCAATCAATCATAAGAATTTTGGTTTTTGGGATTTAGATCTAAAAATAGAATCTGATAGGCTTCTAGCTCTTGACACACAACTCACACCAGATGCATTGTACTATGGAACTGCCTTCATAGATGGTCAGGCCACTATCACTGGACCTATAGAAACGTTATTCATTAATGTTATAGCCACCACTGGAGAGAACACCATTTTTAAAGTACCCATTGACGATGGAGAATCCCTAGGAGATACATCTGCGATATACTTTTTAAGTCCCGAAGAAAAGGAAGCACGCATCTCTGGTGAAACAATTGTAACTGATAAAATAAGTGGCCTTGAATTGCGATTTGAACTTCAAATAACACCTGTAGCCGAAGTAGAAATTACCGTAGATCCAACTAATGGAAGCTACTTACACGGAAGCGGCGTTGGAAATTTACTATTAGAGATCAATACCAATGGTAAATTTATAATGAACGGTGATTTTATCGTTACAGATGGATATTACAACTTTAAATATGCAGGAATAGTAAATAAAAACTTTACCATCGTTCCTGGTGGTACAATGGACTGGAATGGAGATCCTACAAATGCAAATATTGATGTAGAAGCCGTTTATACTACCAGAGCAAATCCATCAATTCTTCTCGATAATCCTAATTTAAATGCACAGGTTCCTGTAGAAGTTTTAACTAAACTTCAAGGAGATCTAAGTTTCTTTGATCCAGAGTTTCAGATAAGGTTTCCTAACACCAATTCTGTAGTGAGTTCTGAATTGCAATATAGATTAGATGATAAAGCACAAAGACAGTTACAAGCATTATCTCTTGTTGCTACAGGATCTTTCTACAATCCTAACAGTATCGGACAGAACGCAGTGACTGGAAATGTAGTAGAAAGCGTTACAGGAATCGTAAATGATCTGGTAAGTCGTGAGGATAGTAAATTTGATTTTGGAGTTAGTTATGAAGCGTCAGAACGCAATCCTAATTCAGATTTACAGCGTTCTGACCGTTTTGGAATAACTTTAAGTACGCAAATTACCGATCGCGTATTAATCAACGGTAAATTAGGAGTTCCAGTGGGATCTACCAGCGCTACAGAGCGTGCCGTGATCGGTAATGTAGAAATAGAATTTTTGATCAATGAAGACGGAACGCTGAGACTTAAACTGTTTAACAGAGAAAACACCTTGCAACAATTAGGGCAGCAAGAAGATTATACGCAAGGTTTAGGATTACAATACCGCATAAATTTTGATAGCATTAAAGAATTATACGAACGTATTTTTAAAAAGAAGATGGTAAAAGAAAGAGATGTAAAAGCTAGTGAAGAAGTGGATAGCAGACCTATTGATTTTTAAAACTATAAGCTTTTTAGTTAGATTCTACCTCAGAACCAATTTTTCAATCATTTCTTTGCCTAAGTGATCATTTAAGTTCTTAATTATTTTAGCTCGACCGTATAATAATTCTTGTCTCAAAACAGAAGAGGAAAGACTTATGAATAAAGTACCAGTCATAAATTTTATTTGCGTCGTATAATTAGTGACGCCAGTTCCCATGACTGCGTTCCACGCCTCTTCTACATCAACTCTTTCAAACCCTTTTTGTAATTTACTTTGTGCTTTAAAATCACTCAGCACATCACTCATACGTACAAAATCTTCTTTCTTATTGTTCCTCATTAGGTGTATATGCTTTATAGGTGTAACGTGTTCCATTTTCATGAAGTAACACTAGAGTTTCTTTAGTCGCTGTTTCTACGGTTTGCATATAAGAAGCTTCTCCTTCTTGAAAAGTAAGCCATATATCGCCATCTTTTTCTTCCCATTGAAAATAAATAGGATTTCCATAATTAATAAAACCACCATCATAAGTAGGACTTACTCTGTTCTTTACTCCATTAAAACCATCGACTTCAAAATGATCCATGTGATTAGAAAAAGGAAACTCACGCTCACTTCCGTTGGGTAAAATTACCTCATCGATATTCCAATAACCTTCTAGGGCTTTGATTTTTTCTTCGTTACTGTCGCAGGAGACGAAAACAAAAATTAGTAGTATATAAATTAATCTTCTCATAACTTAAAAATCTTGTACGATTGCTCGGTTTGTTTAATCACAGCTTCGGTTCTTTCTGGATGTGTATCGCTTATAAATAATTGACCAAATTGCTCGTCATTCACCATGTCGATAATTTGTGCTACACGAGATTCGTCTAATTTATCAAAAATATCATCCAGAAGCAAAATAGGAACGGTTCCACTTTCTTGTTTTATAAACTCAAACTGCGCCAGTTTTAAAGCCGTTAAGAAACTTTTTTGCTGTCCCTGACTACCAAATTTCTTCACAGCATGATCATTAAGTAAAAAGACTAAATCGTCTTTATGAGTTCCCACGCTGGTATATTGCAATTGCATATCCTTTTGCAGCGCATTTTCAAGCACCTGTGCAGGGTTTGCATTATTGAAATCGGCTTTATAATAAATATCAACCACTTCTTCTGTTCGAGAAATTTGCTGGTAATATTTTCTAAAAATTGGGGTAAATGAAGTTAAGAAATCAATTCTTACTTGATGTATAAAACTACCCAAATCAACTAATTGTTCATCATAAACCGCTAATGCGTCGCTATCAAATTTACGATTTGCAAAAAAATACTTTAACAATGCATTGCGCTGTTGCAGCAATTTATTGTAGGTAATCAACTTATTCAAATATAACGAGTTACTTAACGATATGACACCATCAAGAAACTTACGCCTGGTATCGCTACCTTCTGTTATTAAATCACGATCTGCCGGCGATATAATTACCAAAGGGATCAATCCTATGTGATCACTGATCTTATCATAAATTTTACCATTGCGTTTCACAACGCGTTTCACTCCTTTTTTTGCGCTAACGACTATTTTCTCCTCTTGATTGTTCTTTTCAAAATTACCATTTACCACAAAAAAATCTTCGTCATGTTTAATATTCTGTATAGTAATAGGATTAAAGTAGCTTTTAGCAAATGCGAGGTGATAAATCGCATCCAAAACGTTGGTTTTTCCTACTCCATTGTTTCCCACAAAGCAATTAATCTTCTCATCAAACTCAAAATCGGCACTTGAGAAGCTTTTGTAATTTATAAGACTAATGGAGTTTAACTGCATAAAAAATAAAGTAACTAATTATTTTACAGAGGTTTGTGTTTATTTTGCTTTCGCGAAAGCGGAACAAAAACCATCTAAATGAATAAAATGCAAATTTAACCTAACAAATGGCAGAGAATAAAGCTTTAACCTGTTTTTATATATAGATAAAAATTATATTTTTGCGCGATCAATTAAAAAACAATATGGCTACTTATAACAAAAGAGGATACAAACCGAAGACGAAACCAGAAAAGGAAGAAAAAGAAGACCTTTTTGACGATTCTGAATCTACAACGGCAGAAGTATTTAGTACCCTAGATGAAGGTGCAAATAAGACGGAGCAGTTTTTAGAAAAAAACCAAAAGGCTCTAGTGATTATAGTTGCCATAATAGCTGTAGGAGCTGTTGCCGCATGGGCTTACAATCAATTTATCATGGAACCGCAAGAAATGGTTGCTGTAGAAGAAGCTACTGAAGCTAATAAATATTATGATCTAGCTCTTAATTCTACAGGTGCAGAAAAAGATTCTTTATACACCATCGCACTAGAAGGTGCTAATGGAAAATACGGACTAATAAAAATTGCTGAAGAGTATAAAGGTACTGACGCTGGAAATCTTGCTACTTACCAGGCCGGAATGGCTTACTTAAATATAGGCGGTGATCAACTTCAAAAAGCTATAGACTATTTGAAAGCTTATGATGGCGGAGACTCTGTTTTAACGGCGATCGCAAAAGCTGGTATAGGCGACGCACTAGTTCAAGCTGGACAAGCTGGTGATGCTATTTCTTATTACATGGATGCGGCAGATGCTAACGTAAATGAATTCTCTACGCCTAGATATCTTCTTAAAGCTGCACAGGTAGCTCTTACGACTGGTGATAATTCTACAGCGATAACTGCTTTAGAAAGAATTGAAGAAAATTATCCAGATGCTGAAGAATTTAAAACTTCTCAAGTTCTCTTAGGTCAGGCAAAAGCAGCTTCTAACTAAGTACTTATGGCGACGGTAGGAAAAGATTTATCGCATTACGACAAGAATAGTCTTCCAGACGCTAGTGATATGCGTATAGGTATTGTTGTTTCTGAATGGAATGATGATATTACTGAAAATCTTTTTAAAGGCGCACACGAGACTTTATTGGATTGTGGCGTAGATGAAGAGCGCATCTTCCGAATGGATGTTCCTGGGTCTTTTGAATTGATTTATGGCTGTAAGAACATGCAATATTCTAGTTATCCAGTTAAGGATAGTAAATTGCGTAAAGGACTAGATGCTATCATCGCGATAGGTAATGTTATACGTGGTGAAACAGCTCATTTTGATTTTGTTTGTCAAGGTGTTACCAGCGGTATTAAAGACTTGAATCTCAATAAATCTCGAGTTCCTGTTATCTTTTGTGTTTTAACAGACGATACTCATGCACAATCTGTTGCCCGTAGTGGTGGCATTCATGGAAATAAAGGAAGTGAAGCTGCTGTTGCAGCGATCAAGATGGCGGCGATAAAGCAAGGGTTTTAATCCTAGATACTAGATAAATTAAAAAATCGGCTATCAAATTAATTTGATAGCCGATTTTTTTTTAATGTGTGTGTTTGCACAAATATTGAGAAAATTATCAAACGCTAGTATTTTAAATGGCAATTATTTTACTAATTACTTCTTTCTTAATCCTATCAATTGATAAACTCCTAGAATCACTAAACCAGTAGCAAGAATCCATTGATAGGTTTCTACCTCTTGCTCTTGGTAAAAACGCTCGTACAACTTCCATGACCCTATTCCTACAAAAGCTATGGAAAGTAATAAGGTATAGGTGCGTTTATTGGTGTCTTGATCAGCCATTTTTTTGAGTAATTATGGTATAGACTAGAAATAAACCGTAAGCGACTGCTCCATAACCTAAAACTATCGATGTTATCTCTAGTGGTTTGTTCAAGATGTAATAATCGTATAACCTCCAACTTCCTAAACCAATAAATATAAGGGCCATTATACCGCCTAAAATTGGATTTCTTTTTCTACCTGACATAAGAATATTTTAAGATTCAAAGATAATTGAATTATAAGATCTAGCTTAAATATTTTAAAGAGAACGTCGTATTAACCTTTGTAACGCAAAAGAAGTTTAGAATAAAAATAATTAAGAAAATAAAAACAACAAGAACTAAAGAGCTGTAAACCGTATTCTTCCATACTCTAGGAATTGTTTCACTTCTATATAAACCATATATTTCTAAAGGGAAATGATAAATAGAAGAAAACCTAGACTGATATCATGATTGTACCATTTGTTTCTTTCTTCCATCCTTAAGTGTATTTTTTATCTGCTGCTTTAGAATTATTCCATTTATAACAAATATTTAAAATCAGGATAACAACAAATAAAAAGCGCTCCTTCATAATAAAATGAGGAGCGCTTTCAATAATGCTTTAAAATTAGGGAAATGACTTAAGCATTAAAATATTTTGAATTCCAGATGGCTGTATTAAAATTTTTACCTGCGGCAAAAGAGTAATACAACACCATGCTTGCAATAGATTTAAATGTAAAAAAGAAAATCAGAAGAAATTCTACTCCTGTAGGATTTTTAGCAAATAATCCATTAGGAATTAAATAAGCAGCCAGCAAACTAACCAGTACAGTAGAAAAAATTAAATTTTCAAAGCTCTTAAAACTCCATGCCCATAATTTTCTTCCAGGACTTAAATCATTACCCCATTTATGAATTAAATAAAAGTAACCGTTTCCTATAGGTGCAAAAAGTAAAGGATCGTCTGCATCTTCAAGTTTGAACATTTTGGAAGGAGCAACTATTTTAAAACCACGCATGGTAATATCATGTTCTTTCTCCATCTCTTTAATCTTCATTAAAGCTTCATAAGGAATCTCATTCTTAAAATATTTGGTATCTAAAAATCTTAATCGATAAGTGATACATATATCTTTAATTTGATCCACATGATAAATACGATCTGTTTCTAATAAATCAATATTAAAATGATTGCGCGGCGTAGGCTTCTGTGGACTCTTCATGCGCAGCATGATCTCGTCTTCCTTGCGATTCTCTTCTTTAAGAATTGCCGTCACCTGTTCCAGAATATCACTACCTTTGAAAGCTTTGGCTTTTGATTTCTGGAGTTTGTCTTCAATATTGGTACGATTCCACATAATAATTCTATGAGTTTGAAAGAGATAAAATTAAGAGATTGAAGTAAAACTATGAACCTCTACATAGGCTATGTCGTAAAGTTGTACTAATTATTTCAAAATAGCTGTGTTAATTTTTTTCTGCTTTCATGAAATCGAGATATCAATCTATCTTAATCCAGAATAATATAAAAGTGAAAACGATCTAATCATTTATACACAAAGAAATTCACACCAATAATTGTTAGTCAAATATTGCTTAAAAACAAGGTTCAAAGAAGTTTCAAACTCTTTAAACATAAAGTATAAACTACCTCAAAACCGCACCAGCTTGATTCTCTAATTGCTGCTGTATCTTATTCATGGTCTTATCAATTTGTTTATCTGTTAGTGTTTTATTGGTATCCTGAAGCGTAAAGTTTAACGCATAAGACTTCTTACCTTTAGGTAACTTACCACCTTCATAGACATCAAACAACTGTACAGATTTCAAAATCTTCTTTTCAGAATTAAGTGCTATTTCCCTTAATTGCTTAAAACTTACTATATCATCAACAAGTAAGGCAAAATCTCTACTCACTTCTGGAAATTTAGGAATCTCTTTTACTGGAGCATGTTCTTTAGAAACGATTTTTAAAATCTCACTCCAGTAAATATTTGCAAAATGAACAGTTACTTCTACTCCAAAACTTTTAGCCACCTTCTTTTTAACAACACCTAAATCGGCAATTTTTACACCACTGCTTAGGGCAATTCCTTCACTTAAAAAATCCAATTTAGTAGGTTGTTCATTTACTGTATGAATCCCTAATCGTTTTAAAACAGCAATTACAGCTCCTTTTAAATAAAAGAAATCGGCTGGTTGCGTTGCGCTGTTCCATGTTTGATCACTTGTATTACCTGCAGTAATAATACTTAAATGTTTGTTTTCTGTAAACTGACGTTCTTGATATTGATGATAAGAACTACCGAATTCAAACAATCGTAAATTCTCTTGCTTTCTGTTCAAGTTATGAGCAATGGCCTCTAGACCACCATAAATTAAACTTTGTCGCATTACAGCAAGATCACTACTCAAAGGATTCAACATACGCACCTCATTTTTAGGCGAGATTTGCTCTGTAAGCATATGGTTTTTTTCTGATGTAAGGCTGTTTGCCATCATCTCTAAAAAACCTTGTCCTACCAGTTGCTGAGCCACTATATTTTGTAATCTATTGTTCTCAAGTTTTGAAGATTTGGCAATAGTAGCATTTAATTTTGAAGCACTCTCAATACGGTCATACCCATAAACCCTCAAAATCTCTTCTATTACATCGACTGGTCGTGTTACATCATTCCTATAGGCTGGAATCGTTAATCCCAAACCGGACTCTGTAACATTATTCACATTTATATCTAATGTTCTAAGAATACTCTTAATTTCTTCTTTTGGAATCTCTTGACCTATAAGGCTGTTGACTTTTGCAAAAGGTAAAAACACTTGCTCATCTTCTATTTTTTGAGAATACAAATCAGAAATATCACTAGAAATATCTCCGCCACCGGTTTCTTGAATCAACAAAGCGGCGCGTTTCAATGCGTATTCTGTAATATTAGGATCAATACCACGCTCAAATCTAAAAGAAGCATCTGTATTGAAGTTGTGTCTTTTTGCAGTTTTACGCACGCTTACCGGATTAAAGTAAGCACTTTCTAAAAATATGGAAGTTGTTGCTTCTGTCACACCACTATTTAAACCACCATAAACTCCTGCAATGCATAAAGGCTTCTCCGTATCACAAATCATCAAATCATCTTCATGAAGCTGGTGCTCTATCCCATCTAGTGTTGTGAATAGAGTATTTTTAGGTAATGTTTTAACGATGATTTTATTACCGCTTATAGCCTTTAAATCAAAAGCGTGAAGTGGTTGTCCTAGTTCATGCATCACATAATTGGTAACATCAACAACATTATTTTTAGGAGCAATCCCTATTGCTTTTAGTCTATTCTTGATCCACTCTGGTGATTCTTTAACACTTATTCCAGAAATAGTTACACCACAATAACGAGGTGCAAGATCTGTATTTTCTACTTCTATATCTACTCTAGAAGAACGATTAACTACATGAAAACCACTTACTGATGGTGTTATAAACTCTACAGGATCTGCATGTATTGCTAGTCCTGCACGCAAATCACGAGCCACACCCATGTGCGACATCGCATCAGATCGATTAGGCGTTAAACCTATCTCAATAACATGATCGCTTTCTATCGATACAACTTCTTTTAACGGCATACCTATTTCTAGATCTTTATCTAACACCATAATTCCTGCATGAGAACTTCCTAGACCTAGTTCGTCTTCAGCACAGATCATTCCATGGCTTTCTTCACCGCGTATTTTCCCTTTTTTAATCTTCCAGGCTTCTCCTTTGTCATCATAAAGAGTTGTTCCTACCGTGGCAACAGGCACTTTTTGTCCAGCTGCAACATTAGGCGCACCACAAACGATTTGCACCGTTTCTGTCCCTATATTTACTTTAGTTACTTTTAATTTATCTGCATTAGTATGTTGCTCGCAAGACTCTACATAACCTACAACTATTCCTTCTAGTCCACCTTTTACACTTTCAAACTTTTCTACACCTTCTACTTCTAGGCCTAAAGAAGTTAACAATGCAGTGTGTTCTTCTAGTGCTTCTGGTACGTTGATAAATTGTTTGATCCAGTTGTAAGAAACTTTCATAAAATGGGTGCTTTTTAAGGTCGGTAAAGATAGTTATATGTACGCTTTCGCGAAAGCGGAACCACCACAAACCTTTACTCTTATTTAAAGTTAAAAACTTTGAACGAATTGTGACCTGTCATTGCGCTGTAGAGCGGAATCGGTTAAAAACCTTCTCTATCTATATAAAATCTACTATTTTTAAATTCAAAATTTTAGAAATGAAAAATCTAGTCGTTTTAACTGGTGCTGGAGTCAGTGCTGAAAGTGGCATCGCAACTTTTAGAGATGCTGGCGGACTTTGGGAAGGACATGACATTATGGAAGTGGCCTCACCAGAAGGTTATGCTGCAAATCCTTCTTTGGTACTGGATTTTTACAACAAAAGACGTGCACAATTGAAAGAAGTATCTCCTAATGAAGCTCATTTTTGCATCGCAGGACTGGAACGCAATTATAATGTGAATATCATTACACAAAATGTAGATGACCTGCATGAGCGCGCTGGATCGTCTAAAGTGATCCACCTTCATGGCGAACTTAAAAAAGCACGCAGTTCAAAAAATGCACTAGAAATTCAAGAATGTGACGGTGATATCAATTTAGGTGATAAAAGTGCCGACGGATCGCAATTGCGACCACACATTGTATGGTTCGGTGAAGAAGTTCCAGAAATGGATCGTGCGATAGAAATCGTTTCAAAAGCAGATGTGCTACTGATAGTAGGAACCTCCATGCAAGTTTATCCAGCAGCTGGATTAAAAGATTATGCGCCTAGCCATGCACCTATCTATTTTGTTGATCCAGCACCAGCATTAGATTCTTCTGGCAGATTAACTGTAATAAAAGAAAAAGCAGGTAAAGGAGTTCAAATGGTGGTGGATTTATTGAGTTTTTGAGAAGTAAAATTTTTTTCCTATTTTTATAAAAATCACTGATTATGAAATGTTTACCACTAGTATTCTTCAGTTTATGTATCATAAGTTGTAATCAAAAAAAGTCAGTATCATCAGAAAATAAGATTAAAGAAGGTAAGTTTCTATGTTCTGCAGAATGGACTAACGGCGTTCAAGAAAACCCAAAAGACATGACCAAAACGATATACGTATTTCTCACCATAACAAATGAAAAGAATGCAGTTTGTAATGAAGAAAATCTTGCGGTATCATCTGTTTATAAAGAAATATGGGTCAATGACAAAACGGCCGAAAAACCAGTATGGAGATTAGATAAAGATAAAATTGAATTAATAGTATACGATCAAGCAGTCGTCGCTGTTTGTGAAAATAAAGAGGCTGAATATGGAATAGTAGACCTCAACAAATTTGACTATCCTTTTATGAAACGTTATCCTTTCTTTCAAGATAAATAGAATGGAGATAAATTCTTTCTTAACTTTAAACAAAAAAAAAATGAGAACTACTATTTTCCTATTGTTGATAAGTGTTTTTATCATCAGTTGTGATAACCATCAAAAAGATTTTTCTGATTTAGAGTCCATTGCTTTCTATGATTTTAAAGGAAATGAAGTGGACATGGAACAATTAAAGAAAGACTGGAATGAAACCATGAATCCAGTTCTTGTGGATGATGTTTTCTACGAGCAGAAAGTGAAAGAGATTTCTATTAAAACCTTACGAGATAATTCTTCTAATGAAGATTACCTGGTTCTAGTTGCAAACACCACTAAAAAAAATGCCTTTACTGGTAAGGTTATATCATCATTTAAAGATGGTTTCCAACTGAGTGATAAGACTGTTATTTGCACGAATTGCGGTCCAGAATTTCAAGGACAGCTAGTAGATGGTGAATGGATTTGTGCAAATAATGGTGAAAGTATCGATGACTGTATGAAAACAAGTACTTTAGACTATTAAATCAAGTTTTGAATTTCTATGTACGACTTGATAACCGTTAAAGATCTAAAACAACAACTTCAAATACTCAAGGCTTACAAAAAAGAAAGAGTTGATCTAGGTAAAGCCGTGGTTAAAAATAATTTATTACCAGATTTGATAGCACTTTGTCACCCAGAAAGTGGCGTTTCTCATCAAGCCTGCTGGATTCTGGAACAATCGTTTTTGTTGTATGAAAAAGATTGTTATCCGTATATCAAAGAAATCGCTACCTTATTTACACTTTCTATTAACTCTTCTGGGATGCGATCACTTACTAAAATAAGTAGCATATTAGTCAAGAAATTTTATAAGGTTTCTAAAAACAAAAGTGCTACGACAGATCAATTAAGCACTTATTTTCAAAGAAGTATCAGAGAACAAATTGTAGAAGGCTGTTTTCAAGAAATGATGGATCATCCAGATAAGACTGCAAATCTTGCGTGGTCTACTCTTACTCTGTATGAATTAGGGAAAGAATTTGAATGGATCTATCCAACGCTTACCCCATTAATTGAAAGTATTCTTAACGATGACCCCAAAGGTTATCGATCTTGTGGATCTAACACACTTTTAAAAATTAAAGGTGTAGAAAAAGTAAATAGTCGTTAGTAAATTAATATCGCATTGTAAGAGCTATTTTTTGCTTTTAAAAGCGTAATTTAGCGCGCTTTAAAGTCATAATCTATGCCTACTGCTTTACAAGCCATTTCTCCTATCGACGGTCGTTACCGTTCTAAAGTCGAGCCTCTTGCAAATTATTTTTCTGAATCTGCTTTAATACGTTATCGTGTTCTCGTAGAGGTAGAATATTTTATCGCTTTAAGCGAAAGCGGAATTAAACAACTGCAGCCTTTACCAGAACAGACGCAGGAACAATTAAGAGATTTGTACCGCAAATTTAATGACGAGAATGCACAGGCAATTAAAGATATTGAAAAGGTAACCAACCATGACGTTAAAGCGGTAGAGTACTTTCTAAAAGAGCAGTTTGATGCATTAGGGTTATCAGCTCACAAAGAATTTATACATTTTGGTCTTACCTCACAGGATATTAATAATACGGCTATTCCGCTTTCAATAAAAGATGCCATAGAAAATGTGTATCTGCCAGAACTAGAAGAAGTACGCGATGCTATTTATAAACTAGCCAATGAATGGAAAGACATTCCTCTATTAGCTCGCACGCATGGACAACCAGCCTCTCCTACTCGATTAGGAAAAGAATTCTATGTTTTTGTAGTGCGTATTGAAGAGCAAATGAACATGCTAGAACAGGTCCATCATGCAGCAAAATTTGGCGGAGCAACAGGAAATTACAACGCACATCACGTGGCTTTTCCTGAAGTAAACTGGCAACAATTTGGAGAAGACTTTGTAGAAAATCGTTTAGGCTTAAAACATAGTTTCCCAACCACTCAAATCGAGCATTATGACCATATGGCTGCTCTTTTTGATAATTTAAAAAGGATCAACACCATATTTATAGACTTAGATAGAGACATCTGGACCTATATATCTATGGATTATTTCAAGCAAAAAATAAAAGCTGGTGAGATAGGTTCTAGTGCTATGCCGCATAAAGTAAACCCTATTGACTTTGAAAATTCTGAAGGAAATTTAGGAATTGCAAATGCACTTTTTGAACATCTTTCTGCAAAACTTCCTATCTCTAGACTACAAAGAGATTTAACAGACTCTACCGTATTAAGAAATGTAGGAGTTCCTTTAGCACATACCATTATCGCTTTTAAGGCTACTAATAAAGGTTTAGGTAAATTGCTGCTTAATGAATCAAAAATAGCAGAAGATTTAGAGAATAATTGGGCAGTTGTAGCAGAAGCTATTCAAACGATTTTAAGACGTGAAGCCTATCCTAATCCTTATGAAGCTTTAAAAGAATTAACTCGAACCAACGAAAAAATCACAGGGAAAAGTATTGCAGCCTTCATAGAGACTCTTGAAATCAGTGAGGATATTAAGGCAGAAATGAGAGTGATTACACCTAGTACTTTTACTGGGATCTAATTTATTATGTTATTATAAAGTCTAAAGCCTTTTGATCTATTCGATTAAAAGGCTTTTTTTATTGCCGCTTTCGCGTAAGCGATACCTAAACATGGAACACCAACCTATTTATAATTAGATTTTTATATCTTTCTTAAATTATTGAATGTTTTTTTAATAAGTAACTCAATTCCTGAATTAAGTACTAAAAAATAAAGTATTTGACATAAAATTTAAACAATTGATTATAATTTAAGAAAGTTATTTACTCTTTTTTTTATTTTTAAATAAACTACAATTATAATATGAGCATACTAACTATTATTTTAAACATCTTTTTACCACCAGTAAGCGTAGCCTTGAATAAAGGAATAAGTAAAGACTTTATCATCAACATTATTCTAACTCTTTTGGGTGGAATTCCAGGAATGATTCACGCTTTTTATGTTACAGCAAAATAGTTATTAAATAGCTTTAGCAAACAAAAACCGATGTTTATGTAACATCGGTTTTAAATTGCGTTTATAAAAGTAATGACCAATTTTCCATAGGACTATATAAAGCATAATCGTTATTTGATCCACTAGGAATGAAAACTTTTCCATAATTCATAGAGAAATAATTTGTCATTATAATTGTTTAAGAGTTTACACATAAGCTTGTAACAAGCACGATATGTAGTAATTTCTTTACTCCAAATACCGTTAATTTCATTTATAAATTATTGGTAATAATACCAGCGTAAAAAATGAACTATTTTAATTTTTTACAACTAGTTACAACTCAACATCATGCTATTTTAAGTTAACAAATAATAATTATGAATACTTTATAAATCACGTAGATAATCGTAATTAATAAACTTTTAATCTAATTTAAAGACTCTTTTAAGGTCAATTTATGTATCATAAAACAAGTTATTTGTAAATTTGTAAAAAAAGCAATGAAACCATTAACTATCTTTTTAAATCTATTTCTACCACCTATAAGTGTTTTTAGAAAAAGAGGTATTCACAACGATTTGGCTATCAATATAATATTAACTATCTTATTTTTTTTCCCAGGAGTTCTTCATGCATTTTATATTACTTCAAAACGAAATCAGATTCTATAATTAAAAGTATTTCAATTAAAAATTAGAGAGAAAGCAAGAAGCAGCCTGATAAAAGATCATTGAATCTGGTCTTTTATCAGGCTGTTTTTATGTAATGTTAGGTCTAACACCTGAACTAGATTAGAGTTTGTTGCTCCATTTCAAAACATAGAAAGAATCTTTTGTCCTATTGATTTCTTAGCAACTTCCATTGTACTAAACCTTCTTAGCCTCTTCCCAAAACACATCCATTTCTGCCAGTGTCATGTCGCGCAGCTCTTTGCCTAATTCTTTGGCTTTACCTTCTAGATATTGAAAACGCTTGATGAATTTTTTGTTCGTTCGTTCTAGCGCATCTTCTGGATTCACGCCTAGATGTTTTCCATAATTGACAAGTGAAAAAAGGACATCACCAAATTCGGCCTCTATTTTGTCCTTATCTCCTGCTTCTATTTCTACCTGTAACTCGGCAAGTTCTTCTTCCAGTTTTTCCTTTACTTGTTCTGGCTTTTCCCAGTCAAAACCTACTCCAGCAACTTTATCTTGTATACGCTGGCTTTTTACTAGTGCTGGTAGTGATCTAGGAACACCTTCTAGAACGCTTTTTTTACCTTCTTTCAATTTCAGCGCTTCCCAGTTGGCCTTTACTTCTTCTTCATCTTTAACCACTACATCGCTATAGATATGTGGATGGCGTGAAATTAATTTATCACAAATACCGTTAGCTACACTTGCGATATCAAAATGATTGGTTTCAGAACCTATTTTAGCATAAAAAACAATATGCAGCAATAAATCACCCAATTCCTTAGGAATCTCTTCCATATCCTTATCAAGTATGGCATCTCCTAATTCATACGTTTCTTCAATGGTGAGGTGTCGCAGTGATTCCAGTGTTTGCTTTTTGTCCCATGGACACTGCTCGCGCAATTCATCCATGATGGTTAACAGTCGATCTATAGCGGCTAGTTGTTCTTTTCTATTGTTCATTTATTAGTATTAATCGATATCAAAAAGAGCAGGAACTCCTTTCTTTTAAGAACTATTTTGTGAGAATTGAAGATTATATTTGTCTCGCTTTCGCGAAAGCGAGATCAACACCTAATTCAATTATCAATATAATTGAAAGTAATATAACCCTACAACAATACTGGCATAAAATTAGTTAGTTCAACAACAAAAAACGGCACATGCGCATTCTATTTATAATTACTTTTTCACTTTTATTTTTTAACTATCTAAAAGCACAAGAATATGTGACAGATACCACCATGGAAGAAACCGTAATGGTAAAGGATGACCAGATAAAGGTGCTCTACTTTACTGCGCCATGGTGTGGTCCATGTCGCGTTATGGCGCCTACCATAAAGTCTATCGCAAACGATGAAACACTTAATGTTAGTATTTATAAAATGAATACAGACGATAATCTTACTGATGATATATTACGTGTGAACTCGATTCCTACTTACTTTTTTATTAAAAATGGTGTCAAATTAGGTCATAGCGGTAGTGTGATGCGACGTGCAGATATGGTTAAAATGATAGAACGTTATGATCGTATGCAGGTGAATGGCGATCTTTTACCCTATAGAGGCAAACCATCAAAATATGATATAGTTGAAGGTGCACATGAAAATTTGATCAAAAAGAACCTAGAAAAACTGTGGTATAACACGCATCAATTAAACGAATTAAGCTGGAAAATTTACCAAAATCTTGCAGACCCTAAAGACCTTAAATGCGCATTAACACTCATTAATCGTTCTATAGAATTAGAAGAAAACACATCTAATCTAGAAACTAAAGCGCACTTACTTTTCAAAATGAAGGAAACCAAAAGTGCTTTAAAAACTGCCAAAAGAGCCAGAAAACTAGCCTCACGCAGTGGAGAATCTACATCGATTATAGAAGATTTAATAGAAAACATAGAAGCCAAATCTTAAATAATGAATTTTTGAGGCATCTTTGTAACTCTTAAAATCGAGTTTTGTTTCATCTAGTATTTTCTTATTTCTTACACCTAATCAAGTCATTTCATTTGCATGGGATTCATTCACCATTTATTTTTCAACTAGAAAAAAAGTGCTTGCGTGATAATCAATTATATGAAGGTTATGAGAAATTATCTCGCTTTCGCAATAGCATAAAAAACTCTAAACTTATTCTAAACATAGAAGATCACGGCGCAGGAAGTCGTGTTCTTAAAACAAACCTACGTGCGGTAAAAGATATTCTAAAACACAATTGTAGTACTGAAAAAGACGCGCAACTTTTGTATCGGTTGTGTACTTATTTTAAAGTAAACCAAGTTCTAGAATTAGGAACTTCATTAGGTATTGCTACTCATGCTATGGCTACTGCAAGACCGCAGGCAAAAATCACCACTGTAGAAGGCAGTGCATCCATTTATGAATTGGCTAAAAAAGCACTAGTAAAAGAAGGTTTGAAAAATGTATATACTGTTCATTCTACCTTTAAAAATTTCTTTGAAACAAGAAAGGAGGATCGTACAAAATACGATCTCATTTTCATAGACGGACATCACAGTGGAGAGGCCACTCTTCAATATTTTGAAAGTATTTTAGATAGAGTTCATAATGATACGGTTGTAGTTTTTGATGATATTTATTGGTCTGAAGACATGACTCGTGCGTGGAATGAGATTTGTAAACATTCTAAAGTAACCGCAAGCGTGGATTGTTTTGATTTTGGTATGGTATTCTTTAGAAAAGAACAATTGCAAGAAAGGTTTTATGTGAAGCTTTAAGAACTCGAATTTGAAATCGAATTCGAAATTTAAATTGATTTTGAATTTACTTTTACTCTTAATCTGTAACTAAAAAGCGATCTCGTCGTCATACGTATAAATCAAAAATTCATACCTTAGTTCCATGAGTGAAAATGTCATCGAAGTACGCAATATTATACGTGATTTTAAACTAGGATCAGAAACTGTTCATGTATTGAAAGGAATAGATCTTGATATTAAAAAAGGAGATTACATTGCGTTTATGGGACCTTCTGGTTCTGGTAAATCTACTTTAATGAATCTTTTGGGATGTCTGGATACTCCTACAGCAGGTAGTTATAAACTAAACGGAACTGACGTTTCTAGCTTAAGTGACGATCAACTAGCCGATATTAGAAATACTGAAATAGGTTTTGTTTTTCAAACTTTTAACCTCTTACCTAGAACCACTGCGCTAGACAACGTTGCTTTACCTATGATCTATGCTGGAAAGTCTAAAAAAGATCGCAAAGCAAGAGCTGAAGAAGTATTAACAAGTGTAGGACTTAATGACCGTATGGATCATCAACCTAACCAGCTATCTGGAGGACAGCGCCAGCGTGTTGCTGTAGGAAGAGCTTTAGTCAATAATCCTTCTATTATCCTAGCAGATGAACCTACCGGAAACCTAGATTCAAAAACTGGAGTGGAAATCATGGCTCTATTTGATAAGATCCATGCAGATGGTAATACCGTGATTCTCGTTACACACGAAGAGGACATTGCAGAACACGCGCATCGCGTTATTAGACTGCGTGATGGTGTGATTGAAACAGATACTAGAAATAGACCATGGAAATCTTAAGTGAATATAAAGACTGGATTTATATAGGCGGCGTTTTACTTGCCTTTGTAATTTTTTTGTTTTGGAATAAAGGAAAACAAGGAAGCATAAAAGATCGTAAAAAACGTAATTTTAAAAAGCGTATTCAAGAAAAACGCGAGGAAAGAAAGTAGTTCTTGTGTAATTCCATTTCTAAGTATAGAAATAGCACTCTTATAAAATTTCCGTTGTATTAATTTTTTTTGCCGATTAAATGGAATGAAAAGCCTCTTCTCTTTGTTGATAGGAAAACAGTTAGGCGACGAACATGACGCAGATATGTAAACTAACAAAGGAGTTTGACAACGAGTATATAAAATTATAACAAACAGTTCTCAAGTTGACATTTCTATAATTAGGAGTTGTATTAAAACCTTTCTTTGTGATACAATTTACCATCTCTTAAATAAGCTTTCCACCTGCCATCTTTTTCACCTTCATCAAAACGTCCAGATATTTTTAACTGACCGTCAAAATAGTACTCCTTATAACGTCCATCTGGAATACCATTTTTAAGGTAAACTTTCATTTTTGTTCTACCGTTATTATATTTCTTTTCATAGAAATTTGCAGTGAAATCATCGGGAAAAATGTCTGGAATATCAAAAATAGTTTCCTTACTTATTTCTTCTTTTTTAATGGTTACTAAGTCTAAAGGCATGTCTTTAGTACGTTCTTCTAATAAGATGGCCTCATAATCATAATCGCGATCATAATGAATAGCAGCTTTTGATTCAAAGAAATTTTCACTTGCTTTCAGCTCTAGACCTATCTGTGTGAATTGAGAGAAAAACGCCTCGTTTTGTTCTAGTTTTCGACGAGAATCGGCTGTGAGAAATTTTGAAGATGCGTTGCTTAATTTGTTAGTATCCACATATAAAAACACGTTACTTTTAGAACTGAATTCTTCTCTAAACTCTTGAAAATATTCGTCGTTTTCTAAAGTTTCTTCTGCTTCATAACTGTCTATGAATAACTTCAATGTTTTAGGAGAATTACTGAAAATTACGTAATCATCTATGATAGTATAATATGGTTTTTCAATGTTCTCAAATAAAGAACCGATGATCAATTTGAAAAAACCTTTTATTTCTAAGTAATTGATTTTATATCCTCGATAGTCAACTTCTTTGAATTTTACAGGTGATTTCTTCCTGATTTGCTCTTCCACAAATTTCAGTCGTTCTCGCGCAATCTCAACATCGTTTGTTTTAATCAATATCGCTAGTCCTTCTTTTTCAGATATGTTTGGGGCATCCGCTTTCGCGAAAGCGAGTTCATCATCCATCCAATCGTAAAAATCACGCTCTAAATTGATATCTAATAATTTTTCAATCTGATTTCTACCAGCTTCATATTCTTGAACCATTTCTATCTGTTGATCAGCTAATAGGGTATAAAAATTATGGTGTAAAGAAGAGAAATCATCAAAGCCAAAACCAACATAAAGTGCTGTTTCCCTAGGTAATATACTCGTAGCATTCATAGAACCAGTTCCAGAATTATACAATGCTGTAATTAAATTTTGTACAATAGGGTCACCATTTGTGTAACCGCTGGCAAGTAACAGTCTGTCGCTATCAACGTCTACACGAAAACCAGAGAAGCTAAAATGCTTTTCTAACATACTTATAATTGCGCTTTCTTCGTTTGAAAAGGCTTTATAATAAGAAGTCAAATATTTGTGATTTAAATAAAAACGGAACAGATCATTTTTCTTTACTTCTCGTTGAATTTCTAGAAATTGCAGGCTGCGACCTATATTGGGTGATTGAAACTCTTCTATACTTTTTTCTACCAGAGTATGTGTGTAACTGGCTATCATTTGATTTTTTATAAAAGCTAATGATAAAACCTCAAAGGTGTCTTGATCAGTAACTTCTGTTATTTCCACTTCCTTATAAAAGCGTTTAGTGACTTTAAAATCACTTCTAAGAACCTGATTTATATTGTTTTTAAGTAGGTTAAGTTGCGAGAGCTTTTGCATGTCAACTACGTATAAAAATGCATAGTCATCTCTCTTTATCATGTGCGCGCTTATAATTACATCGCGATTCCCTATGAGTTCAAACAAACTGGTTTCTGACTGAAAAATAGAGTCGACAACATTGAGCTTTACACTCATTTTATGAATGGCATCGTTAGTTTGAAGATGATCCAATATTTCACTTTCGGCAAGGGTTTTCATATTGCGCAATGGCTCGTCCATTTCCATGAAAAACACGGCATCTTTAGGAACAAGATACACCGCATTGATCCTATCTTCATCTAATGCAAAAAAAGTAACTGCTTTATAAATTAATAACCCAATCAAAACCAATAAGGCAAAATAAATGTACTTTTTTCTATTCATTTAAGATCTTATTTAATTGCTCTAAAGCTAAAGGATTACCAGCCATATTATTATGTCCTTGGTTTTCTAGTTTAGTAAACGGAATATTGAACTCTTTACTGAGCATTACAGAAGATTCTACTGGAATGACTTGATCATCTTCTCCATGAAATATATGAACGGGCATATTACAATCTTTTAAATACTCATTTGTAGCAAGCTCATATCTTAAAATAAATGTAGGAATAAAAGGATAATTGCGTTGCATCATATCTGTCATATTATAATAAGGAGCATGTAATATCAAATGGCTTGGGTCATTTTGAGATGCAATAAAAGATGCTACACCTGTACCAATAGAATAACCTATAACTATTATTTGATCCTCTTCATAGTTCATTTTTAAATCATCATAAACAAATTGAACATCTTCAAACCATTCTTGTTGATTAGTAATCTCATTACTGCTTTTACCATAACCAGCATAATCTAGCATAAAAACGTCATAACCCAACGGTAAAAAATGCTCTGATACATTTCCTACAGATTTTAAACTACCACCATTTCCATGCAAGTAGAAAATCACTCCTTTAGAATTTTCTTGTTTGAAATGTAGCGTATTGATAGTGTTTCCTGTGCTTGTAATGATATCTTTTTCTATGAATTTATTTTTAAATTCAAACGTAAAGTCTTCTTCTAATTTTTCAGGAAAAAACAATAAGCTTTCTTGATAGAAATAAAGTAAGCCACAAATTAGCAAATAACTTGCGAGCACAATGAAAAGTAATCTTTTGAAAAGTTTTTTGACAAACATTAGAAAGATATTGAATAAGAAACTAAAATAAGGATATTAAATAAATCCCTATCTATCTTTCTAATTGTGGTTCATGTATTGAATTATAAAATCGATAATCAGTTTATAGCTCATGCTTATCTGCAGCTGCTCATTAAACCATCATCTTACCATATATCTATGTTTAAGAGAAAACAAAATCCCTTATCGCTAGCGATAAGGGATTTAAAAATTAATTCTTCAAGTTCAAATTTTGATTTTGATTTTAGTTTTGTTTTTATTTTATGAGCAGAGCGATCAAGTTTGTATCACTCCTAGATTAAAATCTTTGGTTATAGGTGCATGGTTAGCAGCTTCTATTCCCATAGAAATCCATTTTCTCGTATCACGAGGATCAATTATCGCATCTGTCCATATTCTAGACGCTGCATAATAGGGAGAAACCTGTTTATCATAACGATCTTTTGTTTTGGCAAACAATTCCTCTTCTTCTTCTTTAGTCAGTTTCTTACCTGACTTTTCCAAACTTGCTTTTTCTATTTGCATCAAAACTTTTGCAGCACTGTTACCTGACATTACAGCAAGTTCTGCAGTAGGCCATGCAAAAATCAATCGTGGATCATATGCTTTACCGCACATGGCATAATTTCCTGCACCATAACTGTTTCCTATAACCACAGTAAATTTAGGGACTACACTGTTAGAAACAGCATTTACCATTTTTGCGCCGTCTTTGATGATACCACCATGTTCTGACTTAGATCCCACCATAAAACCAGTAACGTCTTGTAAAAATACTAGTGGTATTTTCTTCTGATTACAGTTGGCTATAAATCGTGTCGCCTTATCAGCACTATCGCTATAAATCACACCACCAAATTGCATTTCGCCTTTTTTGGTTTTTACAATTTTACGTTGGTTAGCCACAATACCGACAGCCCAGCCGTCCATGCGAGCATAGCCAGTAATTAAGGTCTGCCCATAACCATCTTTATAAGCTTCAAATGAGTCTGCATCTACCATACGATTGATCAATTCCATCATATCGTATTGAGCATTTCTAGCTCTAGGTAAAGCACCAAACAATCCTTCTGGATCTAACGCTGGCTTCTTTGCTTCTACTCTATTGAATCCGGCTTTATCGCTATCGCCTATTTTGTCAAAGATCTTTTTGATTTTATCTAGAGCGTCTTTATCATCTTTTGCTTTATAATCTGTCACGCCACTGATCTCACAGTGAGTTGTTGCACCACCTAAAGTTTCATTATCGATACTTTCTCCTATTGCTGCTTTAACTAAATACGATCCAGCTAGAAAAATACTTCCTGTTTTATCTACTATAAGCGCTTCATCACTCATGATAGGTAAATAAGCACCACCAGCAACACAACTTCCCATAACAGCAGCAATTTGGGTAATTCCCATACTGCTCATCACGGCATTGTTTCTAAAAATACGACCGAAATGTTCTTTATCAGGGAAAATCTCATCCTGCATAGGCAAGTAAACTCCTGCGCTATCTACTAGATAAATAATAGGCAATCTATTTTCTATAGAGATTTCCTGAGCTCTTAAATTTTTCTTTCCTGTTATAGGAAACCAGGCACCAGCTTTAACCGTTGCATCATTTGCTACAACGATTACCTGACGTCCTTGTACGTAACCTATTTTAACGACTACGCCACCACTAGGACAGCCGCCGTGTTCTTCATACATTCCATCACCTGCAAATGCACCTATTTCTATAGCATCTTCTGCATTATCGAGTAAATAATCAATACGCTCACGAGCGGTCATTTTACCTTTGGCATGATGTTTTTCAATACGTGATTTTCCACCACCTAGGGCAACTTTGGCAAACTTCCTTTTCAAATCAGAAAGCAGCATTTTATTATGATCTTCGTTTTTATTGAAGTCTAAATCCATGTAAAAAGTATTTTCTCAAAAATAGCGATTTTAGATGTTAGAAAAATGTGAATTGTTCCGCTTTCGCGAAAGCGGAATTACAATCTGACCTATCTTTATAATTCTAAATCCTTTACATGAAAAAATTTCTTTTTTTAATTATCGCTTTGTTGTTGATAGGTTGCGGTAGTATAGACAAAATATTGAACGCAGGAAAGATCGCAAATACTGATTATAAAGAAATTATTCCTTTTAACTATGATTATAACTTTGCACTTATAGACGTAGAAATCAATTCCAAAAAATATACTTTCCTAGTAGATACTGGCGCGCCTACTCTTATATCTAGCACCATTTACAAAGATTTAAATATAGAAACAGAAGACTATGTGGCAGTAGAAGACTCTCAAGGACAAATTAACACTCAAGAAGTAGTTGTCATTCCTGAAATGAAAATAGGAAATCTTATATATAATAATACTGGAGCAATCGTATCTGATATGAGAGATGTCTTTGAATTTAATTGTATGCAAATAGATGGGATTATAGGTGCTACCCAAATGGCCAAGTCATTTTGGAAATTTGACTATCAAAATAAAGAAATCACCATAAGTAATCAACTATCTAAATATGATATAACGACCTTTAAGGACACTTTATCATTTGCAGTTTCTGGAACTAAAACACCCTATATAAGAGGTCATGTAAATGGAAAGGAAACCTTGTTTACTTATGATACCGGTTTTGGTGGTCATATTGATGTAAATAAAAGATTAGATGATTTTAAAAACGCAACTGGTTATACCATAATTGGAAATTCTGGTGTAGGCCTTTATGGAGCTGTAGACTCTACCAAAATCAGATCCATTAAAGCAGACAGTTTGAGAATAGGCCACATTGAAATGGCTGCACAGAAAGTAGATTTAGATCACTCTGGTCTAATAGGAAATGATTTCATGAACAAGTACGAGATCATTATGGACTGGACGGCGCAAAACATCTATCTTAAAAAGTTAAAAGATTTTGAAACGACAGAGCAAAACTCTTTTGGCTTTAAATTTAGAATAAAAGAAAACAAGGCAGTCGTTACAGGGATTATTAAAGAATATCCTATTGACTTAAAACTAGGTGACGTTATTTTATCAATAAATGAATTTGATTATCAAAATATTACCGACAGCAATGCCTGCGAAATATGGAATTCCACTACTTACAAAGGACTTGAATCGATCAACGTAACGTATTTAAGAAATGACGTAATCAAAGAAACAACACTAAAGAAAATCCAATTAATGGATTAATATTTTACACCTAAGGATTCTCTTTTAAGTTCGTTCAGTTTACACCTCTGCATCCAGCAAATCGGTGGCAATGTGGTAACGTGGATCTTCAATACTGGATTCAATAATCGTATCAAATTCTGGATTATTGCGTATTAAAAGCTCTTTGCATTCTGGGCTTAAGTGCGTTAATTTAATTTCTTTCCCTAGGTCCAAGTATTTATTTACCACACCGCGCAATGCTTCTATACCAGAATGATCCTGCACACGCGCCTCTATAAAGTCTATTTCTATTTTATCAGGATCATTTTTAGGATCAAACTTCATATTAAAATCAGTAACCGAACCAAAGAATAATGGTCCCCAAATCTCATACACTTTTGTACCATCTTCTTTGATACTTTTTCTAGCTCTAATACGTTTTGCACTTTCCCATGCAAACACAAGAGCAGAAATTATCACACCTACAAATACAGCAATAGCCAGATCAAAAAACACCGTTACTAATGATACGATGATAAGAACCGCAGCATCTGCTACAGGAATTTTACGTAAAATTCTAAAACTGGACCAGGCAAATGTTTCAATAACCATCATAAACATCACACCTATCAAAGCAGCAATAGGTACTTGCTCAATTAATTTATCTGTAAATAAGATGAAGGTTAATAAAGTAACCGACATCATTACACCAGATAAACGACCACGTCCACCAGCATTAATATTTATAACTGTCTGCCCTATCATACCACAACCACCAGTACCACCGAAAAGGCCGCTAACAATATTTCCAGCTCCTTGAGCCACACATTCTCTATTACCGCTACCACGAGTTTCTGTCAACTCATCTACCAGATTCATGGTCATTAAAGACTCAATGAGTCCTACTGCTGCAGCAAGAAACGCATAAGGAAGAATAAAAATAAAAGTATCGTATACTAAAGGTAAGTTGTTCCACAATTCTAAATTAGGTGTAGGTAATTCTCCTTTTAAACCTGTCCCACCACCTTCTATAATATAAGAACCTACTGTGCTTACTTCCATTTTACCAAAAACAACTACAGCCGTAGTCGCTAGGATTGCGGTAAGCGCTGCAGGAATCTTTTTAGTTAATTTAGGTAACAACCATACAATTGCCATAGTTAAAGCAACCAGACCTATCATGATCCACAGTTCTGTTCCTTGCATGTAAGTAGAAACGTATTTTTTAACGCCATCTGCTCCTACTTTTAGGTTCTTATGGGTAAACATTTTTACCTGAGCCAGAAAAATAACGATCGCCAGACCATTCACAAACCCCATCATTACTGGATGCGGTATCAAACGCACAAATTTACCAACCTTAAATACACCAGCTACAATTTGAATCAATCCCATAAGAATAACGGTAGCAAATAGGTAATAAAAACCCATATTTTCTACTGGCGTTTCAAATGCCATACCTCTTTCATGACCTTTAATTATAAGATCAATAAAAATTACGGCAACCGCTCCAGCTGCTCCAGAAATCAATCCTGGTCTTCCACCAAAAAGCGCCGTAATTAAACCAATTATAAATGCTCCAGAAAGAGCCACTAATGGATCTATTCCAGCCACAAATGCAAAGGCAACAACTTCTGGAATCATCGCTAGAGAAACGGTAATTCCTGCAAGTATATCATCTTTAGGGTTTTTTGTAAAATTATTGAAGATGTTGAGCATAACGCTTGGTTTTTTAAGCGTGCAAAAATACGTTTAATTGAAAGAACTACAGGCAGATCATCAATTCATATTTCGATTCAAAAAACAACACTTCTTTTGTTTAACAATGAATTAGAAACTGAAGAAGCTGATCTTGTCAAACACAAATAAAACACAAAAGAAGCAAGTCTAAAATACATAAAGTAATGCATACTATTATAGAGTTCACAACACTCCAAAAGTTTAAGATAATATTTGCTAGTATTGCTTATGATATTGATTGCTAGTTGTAAATCTGCTTTCTCGAAAACATAACCATCACCAGCTTTATAAACAAAACTAGAACCACTATTTCACAAAGTCTTAGATCAGAAGGGAGAGTTTTTTTCTAGTGTATTTGATTTACGAATGACTTGCCTCGCTTAAGTTTAAAATGATTTATTAGCTACACTTGTGGCAAATAAAAAAAGGCAGTAATCAATGGATCACTGCCTTTTTGAAGAGTCTTTTAATAGTTATGCCTTGCCGCCTAGCAGGAGCACTTGATTACAAACCACCTCTGTAGTGTATTGCTTTTTACCTTCCTTATCTTCCCATTGTCTAGTGACTAGTTTTCCTTCTAGGCCTATTTTGTTTCCTT
>NZ_CBFHNM010000010.1:0-105381 GCF_965657255.1 Nonlabens sp. | reverse complement strand
TCAGGATGTTTAACTTTCGTATGGTCATCTGATGGTTCAGGTCAGAGAGATGGATGGGAAGCAAATGTAACTTGTGCGCCACCTCCAGCATGTCCTGATGTAAATACGTTGACAGCTACTCAAATAACCAGCTCTTCTGCCGTTTTAGCATGGACAGAAGTTGGTACGGCTAGCGTATGGCAAGTAGAAGTACAGCCTACAACGGTTGCTCAAGGAACTGCAGGTGCCATTTTTGAAGATATGGCAGCTACTAATCCTATTACAGCTACTGGTTTATCATCAAATACAACTTATGATTATTTTGTGAGATCTGATTGTGGTGCAGGAGATTTTTCTGAATGGATAGGACCCTTTACCTTTACCACAGCATGTGATGTTGTGACACAATACCCTTATATAACTGATTTTGATCTTAATGTGCCTAATGCATGTTGGGATGAGGCTGAAGATGGTGAGATTGCTGATGGTCCTATGGGTCTAGGAGATTCTGAATGGAGAGCTAGAAATTATACAGATGCAGCTGGTAATCTACTAGAATCTAATGCTATTAATTTGTATCGAGCTGAGGATAGAGAGTGGCTGATTTCAGAGTCTTATGACATGACGGGAACTGATAATGATGTTCTTACTGTCGAGGTAGCAGTTACTAACTGGAATTCTAATACTGTAGGTGATACTATGGGTTCTGATGATCAAGTGGATCTGTTAGTTACCACAGATGGAGGTACTACATGGACTTCATTAATGGCATGGACAGTTGCAAATCAACCTGCAGTTACTGGTGAAAGAATGACATTTGATTTATCCTCTTATACAGGAACTGTGCAATTTGCCTTCCTTGCAAGCGATGGTACTACTGATAATACGGAAGATTATGATTTCCATGTAGGTGTATTTATAATAGATGGAACTGCAAGTAATGAAGATTTAAGTTCTTTTGATTTTACGTTCTATCCTAATCCTACGAGTGATATGGTTAACTTTAATGGTCAGCAGGTTATAGATGCTATTTCTGTAAAGAATTTATTAGGTCAGCAATTGTTGATTACAAAACCTAATGCGACTTCTTCAAACGTAGATCTATCAACTTTCCCATCTGGAATGTATCTGATTGAGGTAACCTCAGGAGAACAGAGTAAAGTGGTAAAAGTGATGCGCAAGTAAAATAAATTGAGCATAATTATTAAAAAGGTCATTCTTTAGGGAATGGCCTTTTTTTATTGTCTATTTTTGACCTGTGAAATTGATCAACTACTCCTTTATAATTCCTGTTTTTAATAGACCTGAAGAGGTTGAAAAACTACTTGTAAGTCTCAGTCAGCTCACTTTTCAGAGAGGTTTTGAAGTAGTTATTGTGGAAGATGGATCAGATTTAAGCAGTGAATTAGTGTGTTCTCGCTTTCGCGAAAGCTTAACGATAAAATATCTTTTTAAACCTAATTCTGGACCTGGTGACTCTAGAAATTATGGAATGAATCGAGCATCTGGTGATTATTTTATAATCTTAGATAGTGATTGTATCATACCACAACACTACCTTAATGTCGTTGATGACTTTCTAATTAAAAATTATGTCGATTGTTATGGTGGTCCTGATGCTGCTCATGATAGTTTTAACAGTTTACAAAAAGCAATTAATTACTCCATGACTTCTTTTTTAACAACTGGAGGAATAAGAGGTGGAAGTGAAAAATTAGGAAAGTTCCAACCTCGCAGTTTCAATATGGGTTTAAGTAAAAATGCTTTTAAGAAAACTGGTGGTTTTGGGAAAATTCATCCTGGTGAAGATCCTGATTTAACCATACGATTATGGGAAAAAGGATTGGAAACTGTCCTTATAAAAGATGCTTATGTCTATCATGAGCGCCGTATTTCTTGGAAATTATTTTACCGACAGGTTAATAAATTTGGCAAGGTAAGAGTGATTTTAAATAAATGGCATCCAGATACGATTAAAGTTACCTATTGGTTCCCAAGCTTATTTTTATTGCTTTTTTTGATCTCTTTGTTATTAGTAGCGATAGGGTCTTATAATCTTTTTCTTTGTTTTAGTATTTATTTCTGTATCTTGTTTTTAGATTCTTCATTAAAAAATGGAGTTGGCATTGGGTTGAAATCTGTAGTTGCGGCTGCGATTCAATTTTTCGGTTATGGAATTGGATTCCTACTATCCTCGTGGAAAATTAATATTTTGAGGCAAGACGAAAAACGAGCATTTCCGAAATTATTTTTCAAATAAAATGAAGTACAAAAGTGTAATTGGTTTTCTTCTGGTTGTGGCGGTAGTTGCCTCCTTGTGGTTTATATCTAAATATAAAGATACTTATCAAGAAGAAGTTTTGTTTACTATAAGTTTTAAAAATATACCTAATGATCTCACATTAAATTCAAACGCACAACAAATAGAATTACCTGTTGAAATAAGAGCGAGTGGTTTTACCCTGATATGGGAGAAATTATTTGGTCACAGGGCAGTTCTAGATTTTAAAGAGAATACGTACTCACGTAGCGATTCTTTATTTTTTAATTTTTCAAAAAGCATTAAGAAAATTAAGAGATCAAAGGCTTTTGCTTACGAGATTTTAAGTGCGGATGATCTTGAGATTCCTTTGAAATTTGAGAGATTCAAATCCAAAAGGGTTCCTTTGATTAACAAAGTAGAACTGGAATATACCCAAAACTATTTAGCTATTAAAAAGCCTTATTTTAATAGAGATAGTGTTACAATTACAGGTAATGATGATAAAATAAATTCTTTAAAGGAAATCTTAGTATCACAAGAATCAAAATTAATCATCAACGATTCTTTAACCACACTAGAAATTGATTTAAAAGGGTTAAATGTAGATTTAAATTATGTGCCGCAACGTGTTCTACTTACAGTAGAAGCCGCGCAAATGACAGAAGGAAAAATTCAGGTTCCTGTTCAGTTAATCAATGTTCCATCCAGTTATAATGTAAAGGTGATTCCCGATAATGTTCAAGTAGTTTTTTCTACAGCAGTATCTAATTTTAACAAGGTGAATGAAAAAGACTTTAATGTGCTATTGGATTACAATTTAATCAAGGATCTAAATATTGCAGCGACACCTAATATTACAACATCAAATGATGCAATAGTGTCATATCGCATGAACCCAAAACAGGTTCAGGTATTAACTATCAAATAAATGAAAATAGTAGGCTTAACAGGTGGAATAGGTAGTGGTAAGACGTCAGTCGCTAAAGAGTTTGAGAGTTTAGGAATAGCAGTATTCATTGCAGATAAGGAATCAAAAAAGTTACTTTTTACCAATGAAAAAGTGATTGATGCTGTTCGTACTTTATTAGGAAATGATTCCTATATAACTAATGATAAAGGTCTTGTAGTTCCAGACACTAAGTTTATTGCATCAAAAGTCTTTAATAATAAGATGCTTTTAAATTCTTTAAATCAAATTTTGCATCCTGCTGTAAGAACATTTTTTAAAAAATGGATTTTGGATCAAAAATCTCCTTACATTATTTATGAGGCAGCAATCCTTTTTGAAACTAAAGGGCATCTTTCCTGTGATCATGTAATTACCATAACCGCACCTTTAGAAGAGAGAATTAGAAGAGTGATGAAACGAGATAAAGTAACTAGAAAGGATGTAGAATCTAGACTTCATAATCAATGGTCTGATGCTCAGCGGTTGGAATTATCAGATTTTGTTATTATTAATGAAGATTTTCATAAAACACGACGTTTTGTGTTGAGTATTCATGAAGTTCTGTTAAAAAATTGATTAACCATTTATTTTTCACAAAGTTAATATATGGTTAAAGAGTTTTTAACACTTTGGCTATATGTTAAATTTGTGATGTGCAACAAAGAACATTATATTTTCTTATCGGTTTAATGAGCCTTTCTCTCATTGGTATTGTGATTGTTCAAATTTATTGGATTATCAACAGTGTAAGTGACAAAGAGGATCAATTTTCATTTGCAGTAAAGCAAACCTTGGCATCTGTTTCTACAGAGTTAGATTCTCGTGAGGTTGCAAAATTCTACAACGTTTTAGATCAAATTAGAGATAGTTTAGGTGTGCAACCAGATACGAGAACCTTGAGTGAGCTTATGCTTATACAGCGCAATCAAAACCTAGATGAGACTTCTGCATATAGTAATAGCTTATTAAATGAAAATTATAAACTTAATCCGCAATTGTTAGATCTAGATATAGACAGTCTTACGTTTGATAAGTTACTTAATAAAAAAAGTAATGCTAATCGTAATAATAATCCTAAAAGAGATAAAAAAACATTTAATGAATTATCTCGATTAGATAAGTACGCTAGAAAAGTTGATGAAGAGCTTATAAGTAACTATAATAGTTTATTACCTATTGCACAACGCATCACTAAAGAAGAGCTTAATAGAATCATTCAACAAGAATTAAAAGCAAGAAATATAGAAGCATCTTTTGAGTTTGCTATATATCAAGATGGTTTCGTAACTCGCATTCAATCTGATAATTTTGACTTTAAAGCAGATGCAACTTGGTACTATATTATTTATAAAAACAGTAATTTAGATACAGAGCCATATATTCTATATCTCAATATGCCTGATAGGAAAAAGTACATATTATCCTCGGTAGGAGGAATGGCTTTACTTTCATTAGTTTTTACTACAGTAATCGTTGTGGCATATTCTAATGCGGTAAAACAAATATTTAAACAGCGTCAGATTTCACAAATAAAAACTGACTTTATTAATAACATGACGCATGAGTTTAAGACTCCTATTGCTACAATAAACCTTGCATTAGATTCTTTGAAACATCCCAAAATTTCTTTAGACCCAGAAAAAGTAAAGAATTATCATAGGATGATACGTGAAGAAAACAAACGTATGCACAGCCAGGTAGAGAATGTGTTGAGAATTTCAAAATTAGAAAAAGAAGACTTAGATATAGATAAAGAGAGGCATGATATGAACGAGATTATTGAGGATAGTATTTCTCATATCCAACTCATACTTGAAGAAAAAGGTGGTGTCATTAAAACACATTTAGGAGCTCTCAGAACAGAAGTGCTTGTGCATGAAAGCCATATTACAAACGTGATGGTAAATGTTCTAGAAAATGCCATTAAATATACAGAAGGAGAACCTGTAATAGATGTATTTACTGAAAACGTAAAGGATAAACTTGTGATCAAAGTCCGTGATCAAGGAATAGGAATGAGCAAGCAAGCTCAACGCAAAATATTCCAAAAGTTTTTTAGAGAGCACACTGGTGACATACATAATGTAAAAGGTCATGGTCTAGGCCTTGCTTATGCAAAAAGAATTTTAGACGATTGTAATGGAGAAATTCATGTAGAAAGTGCTAAAGGAAAAGGTAGTACCTTTAGTATCCATTTACCGATAATAACATAAACATTTAAATAATAACTTATGGAAACTGAAAATAAAAAAATACTATTAGTAGAAGATGATCCAAATTTTGGAACAGTTTTAAAAGATTACCTTTTAATGAACGATTTTGATGTAGTACATGCTAAAAATGGTATGGAAGGATTTGAAAAGTTCAAAAAAGATAACTATGATCTTTGTATTCTAGATGTAATGATGCCTTATAAAGATGGTTTTACACTAGCAAAAGAGATCAGAGAAAAGAATGAAGAAGTGCCTATTATATTCTTGACTGCAAAAGCAATGAAAGAAGATGTGTTAAGAGGCTACAAAGTAGGTGCAGATGATTATTTAAATAAGCCATTTGATAGTGAGGTACTTCTTATGAAGATCAAAGCGATCATGCAGCGCAAAGGGCAAGATAGTCTAGCAGACTCTAAAGAGTTTGAATTTCAAATAGGAAATTTCCATTTAAATTCTAAACTTAGATTCTTATCTCTAGGTGATACAGAGCCAGTAAAACTATCTCCTAAAGAAAATGAATTACTTCGTTTGTTAGCATTACACCTTAATGATTTAATGCCACGTGAGCTAGCTTTAACAAAAATATGGAGAGACGATAATTATTTCACGTCTAGATCAATGGATGTATACATTGCAAAATTGCGTAAGTATTTAAAAGCAGATGATAATGTAGAAATTGTTAACATTCACGGAGAAGGATTCCGTTTATTGATTAAGGATCAAGTAGATTATTAAATACTATTATTCCATAAGTTTTTCACTTACTCGCTGTACAATTTCTGTATGGCGAGTCTTGTAGTGAAACCAATTTACGCTTAAATCTTTTCTATACCAGGTAAGTTGACGTTTTGCAAAACGTCTAGTATTTCTTTTAATTAACCTCACAGCTTCCTCATAATCGTGATTGCCATCAAAAAATCCAAATAACTCCTTGTAACCTACAGTTTGTAAAGCATTGAGATTTTTATGTTTTTCAAGTAGTCTCGCTTCATCTTCAAGACCTCTCTCTAGCATTATATCGACGCGTTTATTAATACGATCATAAAGATCTTCTCTAGAAGCTTCAAGTCCTATTTTTACAATATTGAAATCTCTTTCTTGAGCTTTTCCAGTTCTTAACTCATTCATTTTTTTACCGCTTGCGCGAAAGATACCTATTGCTCTCAGTAATCGATGTGAATTGTGAATATCAACTGTTTCAAAGTATTCTGGATCGTTTTTTTGAAGCTCTTCTTGTAACCAAACAATTCCTTTGGTTGCTGCCTCTTCTTTTAGTTCTTCTTGTATTTTTACGGATACATCTGGTAGGTCATCTAGTCCATGAGTGACTGCTTTTTCATATAAAGCACTGCCACCTACCATGATAACAATATTGTTTTTTTTGAATAATTCTGGCAGTAACAGCATCACATCTCTTTCAAAGTCGCCTATAGAATAACTCTCAAGAATACTTCTATTTTGTATAAAATAATGATGTGCCGCTGCTAATTCATCTTCCTCTGGCACCGCAGTACCTATGGTCATTTCTTTGTAAAACTGCCTAGAATCTGAAGAGATAATGGAACTGTTGTACGCTTTCGCGAAAGCTATACTTAGAGCTGTCTTACCTATTCCGGTAGGACCAACTATACATAAAAGAGTATTCTTATTCATCTAACGAATATCCACAGTTGTGACAGTAAAGTGCACCGTCTTGATGTTTTTTAGAATGGCAATTTTGACAAACTTGCGTATTTACATGTCTGTAATTAGATTCGTTTTTTAGAGTTTTCTTGTCAGATTTTTCCCTTTTACTTTGAGAGTATTCTGCACTAACGATACCTGTAGGAACGGCAATAATACCATACCCCATAATCATAATTATGGTAGCTAGAAACTGACCAAAAGCCGTTTCTGGTGCAATATCTCCAAAACCAACCGTAGTTAAGGTTACAATGCACCAGTAAATTGATTTAGGAATGCTATCAAATCCATGTTCTGGACCTTCAATTAGGTACATGAGCGTACCAAAAATGATAGAAACCACCATAACAGCAAATAGAAAAACGGCTATTTTAGGACCGCTAGACTTTATAGCCTTACTTAGTTTGTCTGCTTCGCCTATGTACCTGGTAATTTTAAGGATTCTAAAAACTCTTAGTAGTCTAAGAGAGCGTACTGCTAATAAAGCATTTAATCCACCAAAAAAGAAAGTCAGATACAAAGGAATGGTAGATAAAAGATCTATAATTCCATAAAAACTGAAAATATATTTACTTGGTTTATTTATGGAAATGATGCGCAAAAAATACTCAATGGTAAAGAATATGGTTATCACCCATTCTGCCGTAATAAACTCATTGCGATACGCTTTTCCTAAATCAGGTACACTTTCTAGCATAACCAATATCAAACTGATAATGATGACTACAAGAAGTACCACATCAAATAATTTTCCTAATGGAGTATCTGCTTCATAAATTACTTCATGAATTTTTCTACGCCATTTTTTACTGGAAACATGATGTTGTGTACCATCCATAAACTAGCTATGCTTAGGGTATTTAGATGGATTTACTTCATTCATTATATCATACACTTTGTCAAATATATCATCCACGCTCGGCTTTGAGAAGTAATCTCCATCAGTTCCATATGCAGGTCTATGTGGTTGTGCTGTTAGACATTGAGGTTTGCTATCTAAATGTGGCCATGCATTTTGAATATCTACAATTTGTTGTAGAATGTAGGCACTTGCGCCGCCTGGAACATCTTCATCTATTACAAGAAGCCTGTTTGTTTTCTTTACACTTTCTACTATTTCATGTGTAAGATCAAAAGGTAAAAGAGATTGAACATCAATAATCTCTACATCAATTCCTGCTCTTTCTAGTTCTGTTGCGGCCTGGTCAACTAGTCTCAAAGTAGAACCATAAGAAACAAGTGTGATGTCTTTTCCTTCTTTTAAGGTTTCTATTTTACCAATAGCGGTTCTAAACTCTCCTAAATTACTTGGTAATTTTTCTTTTAGTCTATAGCCATTTAAGCATTCTACAATAAGTGCAGGTTCATCACTAGCTAGCAATGTATTATAAAACCCTGCAGCCTGAGTCATATTTCTAGGAACGAGTACATGAATACCTCTAACTAGGTTGATGATTCCTCCCATTTGAGAACCACTATGCCATATTCCTTCAAGTCTATGACCTCTTGTTCTTATAATTACTGGTGCTTTTTGCTTACCAGCAGTACGGTATTGAATAGTGGCTAGATCATCACTCATTAATTGCAAGCAGTAGAGTAGGTAATCTAAGTATTGAATCTCTGCGATAGGTCGTAAACCTCTCATAGCAAGGCCTATTCCTTGACCCAAGATAGTTGCTTCTCTAATTCCAGTATCGGCTACCCTTAATTCACCGTACTTATCTTGCATTCCTTCAAGACCTTGATTTACATCACCTATTTTACCAGCATCTTCACCAAAAACCATTACTTCCGGATGTGCAGCAAATAAAGCGTCAAAGTTATCTCTCATTACCAGTCTAGCATCTACTTCTTCACTAGTATCATCATATACTGGAGCAACAGCTTCAATGTTTATTGCAGCAGTATCAGACTCACTGTGCAGCATGCTGCTGTATTTGATTTGATTTTGTTTTTGATTATTTATATACCAATTGTTCAACTTTGTTATGGAATCGTGTTGTTCCTTAAGGGTTAAACGCAGGGTTTTTCTAACGGCTTCAAGAAAATCACGACGAAACAGTTCTTTTTCATCCTTTAACTTTGAAGCAAGAGGTTGAATAAAAACACCGTTTTCAGAGATATTTGCTACCTCATTTATCAACTCTACAGCTTCGTCACGCTCTGCAAGAATAGGGTTTAAGTAGGCATTCCATGCTGCTTTTTTTCCTTCTCGTACTTCTTTTTTTATAGATTTTTCTAACTCACTAAGTTCTTCTTCTGTTGCAAATTCATTCTCAATAAGCCATTTTCTGAATTGAACATTACAATCGTATTCACGTTCCCATTCTAGGCGTTCTTCGTTCTTATAACGTTCGTGGGAACCACTAGTACTGTGTCCTTGTGGTTGCGTTAACTCTTCAACATGTATCATGACAGGTACATGTTCTTCTCTAGATATTTTACTAGCCTTTTCATACGTCTCTACTAGAGACACATAATCCCAGCCTTTAACCATCATGATTTCAAAACCTTCATCTTCCTCATCTCTTTGAAAACCGGCTTGTATTTTACTAATACTTTCTTTTGTCGTTTGGTGTTTTGCATGAACAGAAATACCGTAATCGTCATCCCATACACTTATAACCATAGGCACTTGAAGCACGCCTGCGGCATTAAATGTTTCCCAGAAATGTCCTTCACTAGTGCTGGCATTTCCTATGGTTCCCCATGCTACTTCATTACCTTTATTAGAAAAACCATTATCGTCATTTATTAAATCGTTATGGCGGTAAATTTTAGAAGCTTGCGCCAGTCCTAAAAGTCTAGGCATTTGTCCAGCAGTAGGAGATATGTCTGCACTGGAGTTTTTTTGATCAATAAGTCTTTTCCAGCTTCCGTCTTCATTTAAACTATGTGTCGCAAAATGGCCACCCATTTGACGACCAGCGCTCATAGGTTCGTCATTGATGTCTGTGTTAGCATAAAGTCCTGCAAAGAACTGTTCTATAGTCAGTTCTCCTATAGCCATCATAAAGGTTTGATCTCTATAATAACCACTTCTAAAATCACCGTTTTCAAATGATCTTGCCCATGCTAGTTGCGGTAATTCTTTTCCATCACCGAATATTCCAAACTTTGCCTTTCCAGTAAGGACTTCACGACGACCTAATAAACTACATTCTCGACTGGTTACAGCAATTTTGTAATCGTTTAAAAGTTCTTCTCTAAAATCTTCTTTGGCTAGTTTCTGTGGCTCTTTCACGGTGTTTTGCATGGTATATTTCGTCCTTTATGCAAAGGTACGTTTTAAACACGCTAAATGCAATGACAATCCTAGTACCAGCGTCTTGAAAAAAGTTTGACAAAAGTGTTAATATCTAGGGTAACGATAAAACGTATTTTTTCATCATAATTGTTCTGTCCTACTTCCCATCCATTATTGCTGTATATTGGAAAGTAAAATTCAAAGAAATCTTGCAAAAGATTAAGTCTTATGCCAGAATCATAAACAAATTTTGCATCGCGATTTTTGTTCTTTACAAAGCCTACATCTCCATAAACATGAATGTAGTTCCATAAACTGTAAGAACCGTTAACAGTGGTAATCCATTGGTTAGCAAATGCTGGCTCTAATTGGGATTTAAATCCACCTTCTGCAACTATAAGCTGTTGTGAAAATAATCCAGTATCTTCAGATCTACCGTAATAATTATAATCAAATAAATAATCAGTAGGTCGGTCCAAAGCAAAAGAGAAAAAATCACCACTAGACTGAGAATCGTTTCTTAAAAACGCACCTGCAAAAACTCTAAAATCTAATTGTCTGTTATTCTTAAATAATTTTCTCCATCTCAGTCTGTAAGTAGCCTTGCTAAACTGACTGGAAACTTCAGTTCCTATACTGTAATTGAAAACTCGTTTTAAATTATTGTCAGAATGCGAGTAGTTGATCGCAAATACATTATAATCAGGCTCATCTACAGGAGTAGATGGATCTCTATCCCTATCCACATAGATGTTTCTAAAGGTTAAACTTTGATTTTTGTTACTGCGCAAATCTTTAGGTCGGTAACTGAATTGTAACCAACCACTGGCACGTCGATACAATAAGTCATCAGCATAAGAAAAGGTATTTGCGCTAGCACCATAACGCACTTCATACAATCGCTCATCTCGATCCTGTATAGGATGCGCATACCCTAAACTTATAGAACCTACCAATTTATTAGAATTTGTTCCATAACCTGGTTTGATACTATACCTAAAAGGTTTAGGTAATAAATTTCCATTATAAAATCTAGTTCCTAAGGTAAGCCCATCGTAAATATTAAATTCTACATCTGGCATTAAAAAGATCTGTGCTCTTTCAGGATCTTCAATATCTTTAAATAATCTAAATTCAATAGGTCTGTCTAATGATGGGAAACCTTTTAAAGTTTTGTGATTATCACGTGGATTGAATTCTGGAATGAGCTCTTCATGGTTTACGGCTATTCTGTTAGCACGCTTTCGCGAAAGCGAGATCAAACTATCACCCTTTATCCCTTCTATCCATTTCTTTGTAATAACGCTGTCATTATTCATTAAGTAAACAGGAACAGGAATATTCAATTTTGATTTGTTTTTGATTCTAAAAAATACAGAATCTGCTGTTTTGTTTACTCGATTGATTTTCCAGTCCAGTCTCTTGTGTGTCGTGATATATTCTTCAAAAAACCAGTCCACATTTTTAGTAGCATTTTGATCCAGTATAGCTCTAAATGTGTTAGAGTTAGTTAAGTTAATTTGATTCTCTAAATAAAATTCACGAATGGATTTTTCTAAACTATCATCTTCTAGATAGTCATTAAGAAAGTTTAAACCTATGGCAGCCTTATAGGGTATTCCTATTTGTTGATTGTATTTAATCAATTGATCTGCAGGAGTATTAACAGCCTCATCTAGATTCATTCTAGCGCTGTTCAAATAAAGTAAGGGATAACTTTCATTAAACTTAAGTTGGGAAGCGTTAAAACCTCTTATGCCCCATATATCACTTAATTTACCACCTATTTTAAGATCTGGATAATATAACTTTTGATATTGCATCATGAGATAAATCATCATAGACTGTTGGATCCATGCTTCTTCTCTGGGGTTAACATGTATTCCATTTTCAATCCATTTGCGCGATAAAGCCTTGAGCATCTTAATTTCATAGGTGAAACCTGCAGGAAATGGATTGATAAAACTGGGTAAAGAGCTTAAACCGTAAATGGGGTTTTCTCGATAATAACGCTCAGAAATAAAAATATCTTCATGAGGATATTTACCTAGGCGATCTTGTAGAAAACTAGCAATTCTATCATTGAAAATCACTTTAACTTCTAGAGGTACGTTGTCATCTTTGATATCTGTAACCACGTTTATACCAGGAACGCTATAGGTTGTAAAGTTATCTGTGTTTTTTAAAATATAAAGAACAGCCTCAAATCTTTTGTTACCCTCAAACAAATAGCTATTGCGATCTGGTTGATTTGCTTCAATTATTTTAGTAAGATCACTGATTGCTCTATATTCAACAGGTAAGTGTAATGATACAGAAAAATCTGTCTGCGCACCATGAAAGTCATCTAGATCTTTATGAGAATAGTAATCCCATTTTCCATCTATAAAAGGTGCTGGATGTAAATACCAATATTTTAGAGAATAGTCTTCATTACTATTTTTTCCATAACCGGTAAAGTCGTCTACAGGGATTTTAACGGTATATTTTATGTCCAGAACAACACTTTGATTAGGAGCTAATTTTTCTTTTAAGAAAAGCTTTACGATGTCTTGTTGATTTGCAACACGTTCTATTCTATATTTTTTTTGTTCAATAGAGTCTGTGGCAATAATTGTATTACCTCTTTCTGTTTCTATTGAGAATTGAAATTTATTCTTGAAATCTTCAGCAAACCTTGTAGCAAGAGGTGTTTGGTTAGAAGAAAAGGCATTTGCCCAGTCTAATAAAACAATGTGATCCCAAGATGTGTCGCTGTTATTGTATATTTCTAATTTTTGTTTTATCCTAAGAACATCCTGATCACTTTCTAAGAAAGCAATAATTTCAGTTTTATGTTGTGCTTGTAAAGCACCTGTAAACAAAAGCATTATAAGCGTGAGCCTTTTAATCATATAGGTATAGGATTGCTTTTGGCAGGTTGTTAATATTTAGTAAAAGTAACGCCGAAGTTTAAAAACTACGTATCACAAGAATATCTTATTCATATTACATTTACGTAATTTTTACGGTATTCAGTTTTTAGAAGTTAGGACTTAGACTATATTTTGCATAGAATTCATTGATGATATTTACTGCTTCATCACTTGTGTCTACTACATGCAATAGATCTATGTCTGTAGGGCTGACGGTCATAAACTTAGTATCTAGCGTGCTTTTGATCCAGTCGATCAAGCCGCTCCAGAATTCTGTACCAACTAAAATGATAGGGAATTTTGCAATTTTATTAGTTTGAATCAATGTAATTGCTTCAAATAATTCATCGAGCGTACCAAATCCTCCTGGCATTACTACAAAACCTTGTGAGTATTTTACAAACATTACTTTACGTGCAAAAAAGTAATCAAAGTCAAGGCTTTTGTCGTGGTCTATATAAGGATTATCGTGCTGCTCAAACGGTAACGCGATATTTAATCCTACAGATGTACCACCTGCAAGATGTGCTCCTTTATTACCAGCTTCCATTATACCAGGTCCACCACCAGTAATAACACCATAGCCATTTTCTACTATTTTAGTCGCTATTTCTGTGGCTAGCTTATAATATTCATGATCAGGTTTTAATCGAGCACTACCGAATATAGAGACACATGGTCCGATGCGGCTCATGCGTTCAAAACCCATTACAAATTCAGATAATATCTTAAAAGTTGCCCAACTGTCATTGGTTTTTTTCTCATTCCAGCCTTTTTCTCTTGCTTCTTTTCTCATTATATTACAGTTAATTAGGTATGATGCTATCTTTGTAAAACTCTGTCTTCTAGACAGACTTACAAACATAACTACTATACAAATATAAATCTGGGTTTTAACCGTTATTTTAGTATTAATTAATCGGTTATAACTTAAGATATGCTAATATCATTTATTATATCGTTAGAAAAGAATAGTTTTACAATTATGAGTGTTTTAGAAAAATATTTACCTCGTTTAGCAGTTGCGCCATTGACCGCACTATTGCAGCAAAATCAGGTACATCTCAAAATCGTAGACGAGCGTAAAACGAGACATGGAGATTATCGCAAAAATCCAGATGGTTCTCATGGAATTACCATAAATGCAAACCTCAATAAATATCGTTTTACAATTACTCTAGTTCATGAAATCGCACATTTAGTGGCTTTTCAAAAATATGGGAGAACAATAAAACCGCATGGAGCAGAGTGGAAGCATACTTTTCAAAAACTCATGCTTCCATTTTTAAGACCAGACATTTTTCCTAATGATTTGTTGCCAGTTCTAGCGCGACATTTTAAAAACCCAAAAGCGAGCAGTGATACGGATGCAATGATGAGTATAGCTTTAAAATCTTATGATCTAGAAACTGATAAAAGCTATATCTTTGAATTGCCACAACAGACTCTTTTTGTAGGTCCTAGTGGGCGGAAGTTTCAAAAAGGTGAAAAGCTGCGCAAGCGTTATCAATGTGTAGAAATAAGCACTGGGAAAGTATATCTTTTTCAACCTAACGCACAAGTAACTATTTTAAAGACACAGTAATGAATAATAAGTATGCAGTTATAATGGCCGGTGGTGTTGGTTCTCGATTTTGGCCAGTCAGTAAACAGACTTTCCCTAAGCAATTTCATGATATGCTAGGTATGGGAAAATCCTTACTACAAATGACCTTTGATCGTTTGAAACAGCAAATACCTTCACAGCAAATACTAGTTCTGACTAATGAAGATTATGTAGACCTGGTAAAAGAACAGTTACCAGAGATGAACTTTAGTAACATTGTTGCAGAGCCTGCGATGCGCAATACAGCTCCTTGTATTTTATTAGCTGCTTTAAAAATTCAGAAAATGAATCCTGATGCGAGTATGATAGTCGCGCCTAGTGATCATTACATTGCACAGCAAGATATATTCAATGAAGATCTTGCAACCGCATTTCAATTTTGCAAAGACAATCCCAAAGCATTAATGACATTAGGTATACAGCCTACATCTCCTAATACTGGTTATGGATATATCGAATATAATAAAGAAGAGAATCAAATTAAAAAGGTCTCTCAATTTAGAGAAAAGCCTAATCTAGAAACTGCTCAAGAGTTTATTGCAGCAGGTAATTTCTTATGGAACGCAGGTATCTTTATATGGAATGTAGATGGTGTGGTATCCGCTTTCGCGAAAGCGCAACCTCAATTATTTACATTGTTTGAAAATGGATTATCTGTTTTTAATTCTGCACAAGAAACTAAATGGCTCTCAGAAAATTATCCAAAAGCAGAAAACATTTCTGTCGATTATGCCATAATGGAGAAAAGTGATGCCGTATATGTTTTACCAGCTCGGTTTTCCTGGAATGATTTAGGAACTTGGGGCTCATTGTACGACAAGCTAGACAAGAATGAAGATGCAAATGCTATTATTAATGCTAGCGTTACATCCATTAATTCTAATGGGAATATGGTAAGAACCGCAGCTGGAAAGAAAGTGATTATTCAAGGCATGGAAGATTATATTGTTATTGATCAAGATGATGTTTTAATGATCATTCCGAAAACTGCCGAACAAGAGATCAAAGAAATACGCAATATTGCCATGGATAAATATGGTAAAGAAATAGGGTAATGGAACAACAAGAGCCACAGCAGCAAGAGTCTACTATTGATAGTAATTTAGATTCAAATCAGCAACGTATTTCTGGAATATGGGATAACATCATGGCTTTTTTACATGAGTTGCTGGACATTAGACAGGATTCTGATAGAGATGAGACTATTGAAGCGGTTAGAAAAGATATCTCATTTCAAGGACATAATGCCTGGATTCTAATATTTTCCATTTTTGTAGCCTCCATAGGTTTGCACGCAAATTCAACACCTGTAGTAATAGGAGCGATGTTAATATCGCCACTTATGGGACCTATTGTTGGAATGGGTTTAGGGACTGCTATAAATGACGCTATTATGTTACGTCGTTCATGGATCAATTTAATTGTAATGGTAGGTCTTTCCTTATTGACAGCCTGCTTATATTTTCTTATTGCACCTATTAATGGTATTACGGATGAATTAAAGGCAAGGACTTTTCCTACTATTTTGGATGTTTTGATAGCTATTTTTGGAGGTCTTGCACTTATTGTTGCCAAAGCAAAAAAAGGAACTATTTCTAATGCTATTGCTGGTGTAGCGATAGCCACGGCATTAATGCCACCCTTATGTACTGCAGGATTTGGAATTGCTACTGGAAGTTTAAAAGTCTTTGGAGGTGCGATGTATTTGTTTTGTATTAACGCTGTATTTATTGCATTAGCTACTTTTTTAGTTTGTAAACTTCTTAAGTTTCCGATGGTGAAATATGCTAATCAAGCAAAACGTAAACGTGTTTCTCGCATTGCTTCATTGATTGGTTTTTTAGTTTTATTACCTTCTGTGTGGTTGTTCTATCAACTGTATCAAGAAGAAGTGAAAAAAGCTGCTGGCGCAAAATTTATTGAGAACTATGTAGAGTTTGATGGGATGCGTCCTAGTTATGATTGGAATGAAAAGGATCCTAATATGTTAGATATATGGATGGTTGGTGAGCCGGTTCCTGTAGATGTTCTAAAGGAATGGGAAAAGAAATTTACATTACAAAAAGGTCTAGAAGAATCTACGGTACGATTTTATCAAGGTAGTTCTTTGCCTACTGAAAATAATGAAGGTGTAGAAGTCGTTCAAGAAGAACTCATAGATAAATTAAGATTGATCCAAAACAAAGATGTGCGCATTGCTGCATTAGAAAATGAGTTGAGAAAGGCAAATGAGCAGGAAAAAGACTTTAATAGATTAAGTGAAGAAGTACGACTAAATTATCCTCAAATATCTAGTATGAGTTATGCAGAGTCCATCAATAAGGACTTTATTACTCAGCAGGTAGATACTATTGCGATTTATAATATCATTTTTAATGACACAACATTGACCGTTCCTAATCGTGTAGAAATAAAAACTCGTATAGGAAAATGGTTAAGCTACCGTTTACAGACAGAAAAATTAAAGGTGAATGAGATCAAACGCAGTTTTACTATACCTGTAGAAAGCACCAAAAAAGAAACTCAAATACCATCTAAAACGGTAGAGTAGTGTTGATCAATGCTTTTAATTAAAAAAAATAAAAAGTCCTTTTGAAATCTTTAGATTTTAAAAGGACTTTTCTAGTCTGAAAGTAATTTTATTTAGTGGTGTCCTAGTCTTTTTTAGGATTGTAAAGAATAATAAATTGAACAATTATTCCTAAAACCACCATAATCCAAATTTCTAATTGGGTTAATAGTTCTACAGATTCTATAGCTTTTTTTCCGACTTGCATTTGTCTTTTTCCTTCTGCTATTTGAATATCAGATAAGTCGCTTAAAGAATTACTTATAGTGTTTAATTGTGATTTTAATGAGCTAGCATCAGGTGTTTTATTTGAGTTGTTCAAATAAGTAGCTTCCATCTTAAATAAGGCATCTACTTCTTCTTTTAAATTTGCAAAAACCCTTTTTTCTTCTCTTATCAAGGTAGTATTAGAAAATCCATCTACAAGATTTGCTATTTCTTTATTCCCTACAGAACGTTTTGAAAAATAAATAGAATCATTTTTATCAGCTAGAAGAAGTTCTTTTTCATGTATTTGTAACTGTATATCAAAAATATAATCTTTTGCGATTAATCGATCTTCATAAATAGAATAAACAGAATCTTGAATACGCTGGAAGTTATTCCTATCAATAAAATTAGTTGCTACAATTAACAAAATAACTAATATTAACCCTACCGACCATTTAATTTTATTACCTATCATATTACCATAATTTAGCTTTTAAAAATACGGGATGGCAAATTAATTAACATCCAGTTATATTAAAATTAACAAAAATAATAATAAATTAAAATTCGCCTAAAATCCTTCGTTTTGGGCAATACGAACTTTTTTGAAAAGGTTAGAACTATAAACAAAATCAGTAACGGCTTCATTATCTGTTTTAAAAATTTCTTTATTAGTTCCTTTCCATGCCAGTTTACCATCCTTAAGAAACACGATAGTTTCTCCTATTTCCATAACAGAATTCATGTCGTGAGATATAATTACTGTGGTAATGTTACGTTCATGTGTTATTTCTTGGATAAGGTTATCAATTACCGTTGCGGTTTTAGGATCTAGACCAGAGTTGGGCTCATCACAAAATAAGAACTTTGGATTGTTAACAACGGCTCTAGCTAGTGCTACACGTTTTTGTTGCCCACCAGAGATCTCGCTGGGCATTTTTTTGTTGAGGTTTACTAGATTTACTCTTTCTAAAATTTCGCTTGCTTTTTCCCGTCTTTCATTAAGTCTCATTTTAGTAAACATTCTCAACGGAAACATAATATTTTCTTCTACTGTAAGTGAATCAAATAGCGCGCTATGTTGAAAAAGCATTCCCATGTCTTTACGCAAGTCACTTTTGCGCTCAATTTCCATTTCGTTTAACGCTTCACCATCATAAATAATCTCACCAGAATCAGGTATAAATAAACCTAACATGTTTTTTAGAAAAACAGATTTCCCAGAGCCACTTGAGCCTATGATCATATTTGTTTTTCCTTTTTCAAAAGTCGCGGTTATACCTTTAAGTATTTCATCTTCCCCAAAACTTTTACATAAGTCGTTTACTTGTATCATTAGCTTAAAAGTAATTGAGTTAAAATATAATTTGCGATGATTATAGCTACACAGGTCCATACAAAACTAGTTGTACTGGCTTTACCTACTTCTAGTGCTCCACCTTCCATATAGTAGCCATGATAACTAGGTATAGTGGCTAGAATGATACCAAATATCATTGTCTTAATGAAAGCATAAACTATCTGATATGGTATAAAGTTCTCTTGAAGTCCAACAATGAAATCTTCATTACTAGCAAGACCTCCATAAACCGCAGCTAGATAACCACCACCTATACCAACAAACATGATAATAGCAATCAAAAATGGATAAAAGAGTAAAGCTACAATTTTAGGAAAGATCAAATAATTTAAAGGGTTAATACCCATAACTTCTAGAGCGTCAATTTGCTCAGTAACTCTCATAGAACCTATACTTGAAGTGATGTAGGAACCTACTTTTCCAGCCATAATTACAGAAATAAAGGTAGGAGCAAACTCAAGTATAATGGATTGTCTAGTAGCAAATCCTATTAAAGACTTAGGAATAAGAGGATTATCAAGATTTAAAGCAGTTTGCAGTGCCACTACCGCACCCATAAATAACGAGATGAACGCAGTTATACCTATCGATCCTATGATAAGATCATCTATTTCTTTTAAAATAAGTTCTTTAAGAACTATTGCTTTGGTTGGTCGTCTAAAAACGCCATAAAGCATAATCATATAACGACCTATGTGTTTTAAGAATCTCATGGTTGGTAAAAATAGATAAAAATATCAGTACACAATTTAATGCTTTCTTAAACTTCTTCATTTTTTCTTGGGTTACTTTTGCAATAAAATACAACTGATGAAAAACTTACTTTCTCTTATCTTTATTTTCGTTTTTTTAGCTTCTTGTGGCACGCTTTCGCGAAAGCAAGACACGAATACCTATCCAACAGATGCACAAGATGAATCTATCATAAAGTCTTCACAATTAGATACTCCAAAACTTGTTGTTGGAATTGTGGTGGATCAAATGCGTTATGATTACTTAAGTAGGTTTTACAGTCGATACGGTACTGGTGGTTTCAAAAGATTAATGAACGATGGTTATAATTTAACCAATAATCATTACAATTTTGTACCTACTTATACAGCGCCAGGTCATGCGTCTATTTATACAGGAACTTCACCTATGAACCATGGTATTATAGGTAACAACTGGTATGATAAATTTGAAGGTAGTGTTATTTACAATGCTAGTGATGTTGATTACAATAGTGTAGGAACAACTAGCGATGAAGGTAAAATGTCACCACGTAGAATGTTAACCACCACGGTAACTGATCAACTAGAATTGCATACTCAAGGAAGAGCAAAAGTTATAGGTATTTCCATAAAGGATCGTGGTGCTATCTTGCCTGCAGGTCATGCGGCAGATGCTGCCTACTGGTTTGAAGGCGGCGATGCAGGTAATTTCATTTCTAGTACTTTTTACATGAATACCTTGCCTCAATGGGTAATTGATTTTAATGCCGTTAAAAAAGCAAATGAGTACTTAAAAACTTGGGAAACATTATATCCTATAAGCACTTATACAGCTAGTGGTAGCGATTTGAATAAATTTGAAAAAGCGCCTAGAGGTAAGGAAGATGCGGTTTTTCCTTATGATCTCAATACGTTAAGATCTGATAATGGAAATTACAGTCTAATAAAAGCAACGCCTTACGGTAATACGATTGTTGCAGATTTTGCTATTGAAGCACTAATAAAAGAAGAAATGGGTAAGGATGATATCACTGACTTTCTTGCTGTTAGTTTTTCTAGTACAGATTATATAGGTCATCAATATGGGGTAAATTCTATTGAAATAGAGGATACCTATTTAAGACTAGATCGTGATATAGAACGTTTGCTAGAATCGTTGGATCAAGAAGTAGGAGAAGGAAAATATACTGTTTTTTTAACAGCAGATCATGGAGCAGTTCACAACCCAGCATTTTTACAAAGCCAAAAGATAAATGCAGGTTATTTTAGTACTTCTTCTTTCAAAAAACAATTAGAAAAGGACCTGAAAGAAGAATATAATCAAGAAGATTTAATTTCAAATATTTCTAACAATCAGATATTTTTTAATAAAGCTAGCCTTTCCCTTAATGATATCAATCCAATTGATTTAGAAAACTTTATTGCTTCAAAAATCACAGATTACGATCAAATTGATAAAGCCTATACAAGAAATGCACTGGTTTCTGGACAAATGCATGACGGTACTGGTTATTTGATCCAAAACGGTTTTCATCACAAGCGCAGTGGTGATGTCATTTATGTCTTAGAGCCAGCAGTCATTTCCTATTCTAAAACAGGATCTACTCATGGAAGTTCACAAAGCTATGATACGCACGTACCTTTATTATTTTATGGTAATGGTATACGCAAAGGATCGAGTAGTAAAAGAACAGAGATTATAGATGTTGCACCTACCATTTCTAGTTTATTAAAGATTGGTTTTCCTAACGGTGCTACTGGAAATCCAATAAATGATGTGCTTAAACATTAGGACGCTTTTAACTTGATAATAGTATATTTGTGCCATCTTAAACCAAAACCCAAATATGAAAAAAATAATTTTTGTTGTAGCTTTAATGGCTAGCATGGTCGCAAACGCACAAATTTATTCTGGAAAAGGAGATCAAAAAGTACAAATTGGGGCCGATTTTCAAGATGGAGCTACTGGTATTCAAGGATCCTATGATTATGGAATCGCACAAAATTTTTCAATCGGATTAGGTGTAAATTATGCTCTAGGTTTAGATGATTCTATTGATGCAGATTTTGATGAAAGAGCAACCTTAAAATTACGTTTCAATGCAAACATAGGAGATGTCATAAATATCGACCCTATGTTTGATGTATATCCAGGACTTCATTTTAGTTCTAAAAGCTTTGGCGGTCATCTAGGTGCTAGATATTTTTTCACTGACGGTTTTGGAATCTTTTCTGAAGCTGCTTTTCCACTTGCTAAATATAAAACAGAAGATTTAACGCCTTCAGAAGAATTGTATAACCAGTTCACTGTTGCCCTAGGTCTTGCATTTAATTTCTAGGTGATAAACCTAATTTAGATTTAATACCGTGCCAGCGGTAGTTTCTTATAAACTGACCTTGCTCTTTTGTTACTAAATGAGCAAGGTTCTTTTTTTGTGCTAATTGATAACCCTTGACGTAATCTGGTATTAATTTTATTTGCTTTTTATTCCAAGCCATCTTTGCAGCAGTAATAAAAGTGAGCCACCATCCATAACGCATTTTAAAGAAAGCCTCGCCCTGCAAGTATTTGGACTTTGAGTTATATGCTGCACCGGTAGGTTTTAAATGTTTTACATGTAAATCTGGAATGGTAACGACTTCCCAACCGTAAAATCGTGCTAGCATTTCATCGATGGTGTCCCAACCGATCGAAGGTCTTAAACCACCTATTTGTTCAAAGCACTCTTTACGGTAGGCTTTCAAAGCACCGCGTATGTGATCTGGATTGTTTTGATTTTCAATTTCCCAACTTCCATTTTTTTCAATGGTACAATGTCCGGCAACCATTCCTGTTTTCTCGCTTTCGCGAAAGCGAGATACTAAAACCTCTATGTAATTAGACGTAAAAATTAAATCGGCGTCATATTTACAAATAATGTCAAAATCCTTTATCGATATTTGAGAAAGACCAAAGTTAAAGGCATTAATTACTTTAGAACCAGGTATATTTTGAGCGCTAGATGAAGTTTGGACTACTTGAATGGGTAAATAAGTAGAGTAAGAACTAGCTATTTCAAAAGTTGCATCTGTAGAATTATCATCAACAACAATAATTTTTGAAACAAGAAACGACTGTGATGCAAGGCTATCTAGCGTTAGTCTTATAAATTGCTCTTCATTATGAGCTGGTATAATTATGGCTATTTTCAAAACCAATTATTTATTTACGCGTTCACAATACACTAGATAATAACGATCTGTAAATTTTCTTAATAAAGGTCGTATACCTAATTTCTTTACAGGGTTTGTAAACTTTTCACGGTCCATAACTTTCCAGCCTGCTTTTTCTAATACATAATCCAGCTGCCATGGTTCAAATTCATGATAATGTTGATCTCTTATATCGTTCTTATTGCGATAAGCGCTAGAAAACCATAATTTTAAAGGAACACTAATCACACATTTATCACAGGGAATGGCCTTAAGAGAAGTATAGGGAGAAACTAGATGTTCAAAAATTTCAAAAGCTGTAACGACTTCACCCTTAAAGTTTTTTATTTCGCTCACATCATCATCTAGATCTATTCCTGTAGTGTTTTGGACCTTATAACCAGCCGTTTTCATAATTTTAGAAAATGGATTTTCCACACCTAGATCAAGAATATGATCTGTTTTAGAAATATGTTTTTCTAGAAATTCTAGCGTGATTTTGAATCGCTTATGTGGAAAGTTATTCTCGTACAAGGTATCGTATTATTTAGATCACGAAAATAAAGGTTTCTATTCTTTGAGTAGTAGGTCTGTGGTGAAAATAATGAATTACGAACCTAAAAAGTTAATAAAGGTTAAGCTTCCGCAAGGTTCATCTAGTTGTGGTACATCTTTTGTATTTTTCGCTTCTATGAAATGGACCTTATTAATCACGTTATTTACCTTATTTATTGCTACTTCTCAGAATACTTCAAGCCAATTGAATGTAGTAGATTTTGAGACGGCAAAAGTCGATATCCTGCTTGATGAAAACTCTACAGAAGTTAAAGGTAATGTGACCTATCGCATAAACATCTTAAACGATACTCCTTCCATATTTTTGGATGCAAAGAATCTAGTCAGTTATACGGCTACTTTAAATAACAAAGAAGTAAAAGTTATTTATAACGGAGAAACGATAACGATTCAACACCCATTCAAATCAGGCACTTCTCAACAACTTCATGTTTCATTTACTAGTTATCCATCAAAGGCAATGTATCATATTGATGAAGATGACGATCGCAAATGGGATCAATTATGGACGCAAGGGCAAGGCAAATACACCAGTAATTGGTTACCTAGTATCGATAATATGAACGATAAAATAACCTGGTCGCTACAAATTACTGCACCAGATGATAAAACGGTTATCGCAAATGGGAAACTTGAAAAAATGCAACCTTCTACATCTCAAAAGATATGGACATATCAAATGGAAAACCCTATGTCTAGTTATCTTTTGGCTATTGCTGTAGGCGATTATCAAGTGAAAAAAGAGATTAGTTTATCTGGCGTGCCATTAGAGTTTTATTACTATGCAGGTCAGGAATTTAAAGTAGATCCTACCTACCATAATTCTAGAAAAATATTTGATTTTTTAGAAAATGAAATAGGTGTTTCTTATCCATGGCAAAATTATAAGCAAGTTCCTGTTAAGGATTTTTTGTATTCTGGTATGGAAAATACTGGGTTGACTATTTTTAACGATCAGTTCTTTACAGATGAATTAGGTGCAAATGATCGCAGTTATATAAATGTAAATGCACATGAATTAGCACATCAATGGTTCGGCGATTTAGTGACAGAAACAGATGCAAAACACCATTGGTTGCATGAAGGATTTGCTAGTTATTATGCCTTACTAGCAGAAAAACACTTATACGGTAATTCTTATTTTCAAATCCAATTATATGAGTATGCCGAAGCTTTAAATGAGCAAACTTCAAAAGGAAAGAGTACGGCATTATTAGATCCAAAGGCAAATTCACTAACGTTTTATCAACATGGTGCCTGGGCATTACATGCATTGAAAGATAAAGTTGGAGCGTTCAGCTTTCGCGAAAGCGTAACACGGTACCTGCTTAAAAATAAATTTAAAAACGTGGATACTTCTAGTTTTCTGGATGTAGTAGAAGAGGTGAGTAAAGAAGATCTAACAGAGTTTACAACCACCTGGTTGACCTCTGATGTGTTTCCTACTGCCGAAGCTTTGAAAATATTGAGAAAAGAACCGATAATGGAACAATATTTTCAACTTGCCGCAAGGCGTATTTCCACTTTTGATGAGTCGTATAATTCATACCAAGAAACGCTTCAGAAACCAGTAGAAATCGAGTTTGTGAAGGAAATGGTTGCCCAGCTAAGCATTCATGATAACATAAAAAAATACGATCTTCTAAAACAAGCTGCTGCGTTAAAGAACGTTGAGGTGAATCAGCTGATTGTTTTAAGTACACAAGAATTAAATGAATATAATCGAGATTTGATCAGCGGTATGCTTAACGATCCGTCTTATGTGACTAGAGAAGCTGCATTGTTTCTATTATGGAATGATTCTCTTGAAAAAAGAGAAGTTCTAGAAAATGCAAAGTCCCAATGGAGTGAAGTAAATCCAACTCTTGATATGTCATGGAATGTTCTCGCACTTAATTCAACGGGATATTCAAACGAAGAATTATTGCCTCTATTGATTAGATTGCAATCCTATACAGGTGCTCAATACAGTACTGAAACTAGAACAGCAGCTTTTGATTATCTAATCAATCTTAATGCAATGAGCCAGCAAAATTATAAAGATTTGATGCAGGCCAGTTTACATCATGTATGGCGATTTTACGAAAATGCTCGCGGTATTTTAAAGGCGCAGTACAAAAGAAAAGACGGCAAGTTTTTTATAAATAACGCATTGACCGATTTTGAAATCTCTAATCAGCAAAAGCTAAAAAAGATACTAGGATTAAATTAGTTACAAAATAGACGTATTAAAACAAGTCGTTTACCTCTGTCTTTAAAAAACTAATTGCAGTTGCGCTAGGAGCACGCTTGTCCATAAGTTCGTTAATAATCGCCTGTCGCAAACCGTCAGCGGTGGTGACTTTATCGCTCATAGAAACCTGACGTATTTTCTGTATCGTTGTGTTTTTTGCTGCTCTAATGATGTTCCAGCATTCTTCACTAACATAAACCTGTTGTGCTATGTTGTGCTCAAATTCGACTTCTATGGCGGCAATTAAACTTTGCTCATAATCTGCCTTGTTCATACTACCAGATTTTGTACGCACCACTAGACTTGCTGGTTTTATTCTTTCTAGAAAAAGTACCAAACGTTCATAAGCCGCCATGCGAGTAGGAAGCGTTTTTGCCTGCGATTCTCTAACCGTGATAAACCTTCTTCTACGTTCTTCATTTTTCATAAAAGAAGATAGAAAGTAATAAGCGATAACAGCTACAATAAAAGCTGGTAATAAAGTTTGGAATAATGAAAAAACTGTCTCTTGCATAATGTTATGTTGATAAAACCGAACGCTCAAAAATAAGCTGTTATTTTAAATGAGTCCAAGAATTAGGAAATCATTTTCCGCCCAGATGCAAACAATTTTTCAATTCTTGCATGCTTTGAAAAGGTACTGGTGTTTTTTGATACTTGTAAGTATGTTACAGTGTTTGGGTCATGTTGCTATCGCCTACACTTACGTCCACGTCACGCATATCAAACTGGCATGGATGCCCATATCCAGCAACGTGTGTTATTTCAAGTAATTCCTTATTAAACTTCTTAAAATAGCTTGCAAGTCTGTCTGCTTTTTCTGGTACAACAATACCTCGTTGTAACCATTTATTTTGTGTGGCAATACCAGTAGGACATGTATTATTATGACATGCCTGTGCTTGTATACAGCCTATAGAAATTATTGCTTCTCTTGCTACATTGATAACATCTGCTCCCATATAAAATGCTATGGCCGCTTTTGCTGGAAAGCCTAATTTACCAGAAGCAATAAAAACGATGTCTTGTGTCATTTCTCGTTTCTGAAAAATTTGATACAAATCCTTAAAACCATAAAACCATGGTAGGGAAACATGAACTCCAAAAATAGGTGGTGCGTCACCAGCTCTTCCTTCACCACCATCAACGGTGATAAAATCTGGTCCTTTTCCAGTAGCTTTCATAATATCTGCCAGTTCTTCTCGATTGTTTGCAACGATATATTGACGCAATTCTGGTCCTATACTTTCTAACCAATATCTGATGTGTCCAACTACAGGAAAGTTTCTTAGTATTATATGTTTCTTATTAAAAATATCATAGAGCGCAACGATGACTATAAAAGCTAATACATACCAATACCAAACGACACCAGTTATAAATTCCCAAATTTGTTCCATGAATGTAAGTTATAAATCAAAAACAATCACTTTCTTATCTGCTCGTTCTGTTAGATATGCTACTCTTGCTTTCTGCTTTTCAAGTAACTTAACTTTTGCTTCTAGCTCTATACTTTTCTGTTCAGATGTATTAAACATGCTTACAATCGATAAGTTTTTCCAAACAAAGGCACTATATTTACGTAGCCATGTGGTAATTGTTGATCTAGTTTGAATACTATATTTAAAGTGAGCATGCAATCTATCGAGTTGTCCTGATTCGATTTCTTCTACTACTTGTAGCTTAAAAGAAAGCGAATAGTCCTTTTGGGTATGTTTTATATAACTAATGTTTGTAGGTGTTTCCATTACACTTAGATTTTAATGTATCGCTATTTTAGGACGTGACCGCTTTCAAAAATAATAAAGCCATTACAAACATTTTTGTAATGGCTTTATGGCATTAAAAATATATGATTTAAACTTCAAAACTGTTGGTTTGATTCCTGAACACTAGGTTATTTTCAAAAGAATCTATTAACACTATACTATCAGTTGTTATCTTACCAGATAAGATTTGTTTAGACAGTTCATTGAGAACTTCTTTTTGTATAACTCGTTTTACTGGTCTAGCACCATATTGAGGATCATAACCTTTTACTGCTAGGAGTTGAATAGCTTCTTTTGTAGCATCTATAACAATACCTTGTTGGGCTAGTAATTTTGTAACACCTTTAAATTGTAGTCCTACTATTTGTTGAATCTCCATCTGTGTCAATGGAGTGAACATTACGATGTCATCTATACGGTTGATAAACTCTGGTCTAACACGTTGCTTTAATACGGTAAGTACCTCTTTTTTAGTTTGATCAATTAAATCTTCTGTAACAACTTTTGTTTTTTCAAATCGCTCTTGGATCATTTCTGCGCCCATATTTGAAGTCATGATGATGATGGTATTTTTAAAGTCTGCTATACGTCCTTTGTTATCTGTCAATCTTCCTTCATCAAGAACTTGAAGCAATATATTGAAAGTATCTGGATGTGCTTTTTCAATTTCGTCCAGTAATACGACAGAATAAGGTTTTCTTCTTACCGCTTCTGTAAGTTGGCCACCTTCATCATAACCTACATATCCTGGAGGCGCTCCTACTAATCTACTTACGCTATGACGTTCTTGATATTCACTCATATCAATACGTGTCATCGAGTTTTCATCATTAAACAGGTATTCTGCCAGAGCTTTTGCAAGTTCTGTTTTACCAACGCCTGTTGTTCCTAAGAACAGAAATGATCCTACCGGTTTCTTTTGATCTTGTAGACCAGCGCGACTTCTTCTTACTGCATCACTTACTGCTTGAATAGCCTCACTTTGCCCAACAACACGATCGTGCAGTTCATCTTCTAGTTTTAAAAGTTTTTCTCGCTCGCTTTGAAGCATTTTAGTAACAGGTATTCCTGTCCATTTTGCAACCACTTCGGCAATATCGTCATAGGTAACTTCTTCTTGAATTAAGTTATTGCTATTATCGCTAGCTTCCATCGCAGCTTGAAGTCGATCTAACTCTTCTTGGGCTTGTTTTATTTTTCCATAACGCAGCTCTGCCACTTTTCCATAATCACCATCACGCTCGGCACGTTCTGCTTCTAATCTAAAGTTCTCAATGTTTGTCTTTGCGTTTTGAATATTGTCAACAACACTTTTTTCGTTTTCCCATTGTGCATTTAATTCGTTGCGAGATTCTTTCAGGTTGGCTAGTTCTGACCGTAGGCTTTTGAGTTTGTTTTCATCATTTTCTCGTTTAATTGCTTCATGTTCGATTTCTAACTGCATGATTTTGCGATCCAGCACATCCAGTTCTTCAGGTTTTGAATTAATTTCCATACGCAACTTTGCAGCAGCTTCATCCATTAAGTCTATTGCTTTATCTGGTAGGAATCTATTGGTGATGTATCGTTGTGATAACTCTACAGCACCTATAATGGCATCATCTTTAATTTGAACTTTATGATGCGTTTCATATTTATCTTTAATACCACGTAAAATAGAGATAGCACTTTCTGTATCTGGCTCATCAACCAGTACACGTTGGAAACGTCTTTCTAGCGCTTTATCTTTTTCAAAATACTTTTGATATTCATCTAAAGTGGTTGCACCTATGGCACGCAGTTCACCTCTTGCTAAGGCTGGTTTTAGGATATTTGCTGCATCCATTGCGCCCTGTCCACCACCAGCGCCTACTAGTGTGTGAATCTCGTCTATAAATAGAACAATGTCTCCAGAACTTGTTGTCACTTCTTTAATAACTGCTTTTAAACGTTCTTCAAATTCTCCTTTATATTTTGCACCGGCAATAAGTGCTCCCATGTCTAGAGAAAAGATTTGTTTGTCTTTTAAATTATCAGGTACATCACCACCGACTATACGATGCGCAAGACCTTCAGCAATTGCGGTTTTACCTACACCAGGTTCACCTACTAGCATTGGGTTATTTTTAGTACGTCTGGATAGAATTTGAAGAATACGTCTTATTTCTTCATCACGTCCTATTACAGGATCAAGTTTGCCTTGATCTGCAAGTAAATTTAAATTCTTAGCATATTTATTTAAACTATTGTAGGTCTCTTCTGCACTTTGAGAATCTACTTTATTTCCATTTCTTAATTCTTCTATAGCTGTTTCTAGATTTTTCTTAGAAATGCCCTGATCTTTTAATATTTGTGCTGTTTTTGATGTACCGTCAAAAATGGAAAGTAAAATATGTTCAATGCTTACATATTCATCTTCCATTTTTGTGGCTAGACTCATTGCACTATTTAAAACACGGTTGGTCTCTCTAGATAATTGCATCTCGCCACCTTCCACTTTAGGTAAAGAGATGATTTGGCTTTTAATAAGTTGTACAATCAACTCTAGATGAACACCTAATTTTTTAAACAAAAACGGCAATACGTTTTCATCTACGATTGTGATCGCAAGGAAAAGGTGTGCATTTTCAATTTGCTGCTGTCCATGCTCTTGAACCAGTTGCTGTGCTTGTTGCAAAGCCTCTTGTGATTTTATAGTTAATTTATTGAGATTCATAGTTTTTCTTATTTGAACAGAGTTAGTCAAATGTTATTCCTTTTACAAAAATTGACATTTAGACAGATTTTTATTACATTTTAACAGACATTGTGACGTGTTTGTAAAAGCATTATGATTTTATTATAGAAAACAGCTTAAATTTGTATTTTAGTATTGGGTAATTAAAGGTTACTATTTTTATACCGCTTTCGCGAAAGCGTAACTCAGAAAAAGATTATGGGATTTATGGATAAGCTGTTTAAATCGCAGCGCAATATTGCAAAGGAAGAGTTGACAGGAATTCAATGGGATCCTTTAGAATCAATAGGTCAATTAGAAAATGTAATTAACAATTCTGAAATCAAGCCTAAAGTTATTTTTAAGCACAGTACTCGCTGCGGTATATCGAGAATGGTGCTCAACCAATTTGAAAGAGGTTATGAACAAAATGATGATGATGTCACTTTTTACTTTTTAGACTTACTTAATCATAGAGATGTAAGTAATGCGGTTGCAGAAAAATTGAATGTGACCCATCAATCACCACAAGTTATCGTATTATATAACAGAGAAATTCTACACATTGAATCTCATCAGGGGATTGATATCAAAAAGGTTCAAGAAATAGTTGCCAATAAAAAGTAATTTATGAATAACAGTAAATATATTTTTTTTGCCTTAGTGTTCGTTTTGTTTTCTTGCAAGACAAATGTGTTGACAGGTAAACGAACCTTAAATTTTGTACCAGATAGTACCTTGTTTCCTATGGCTTTTAATCAGTACGATCAATTTCTTAATGAAAATAAAGTGATTACTGATTCTAAAGATGCTGAAATGATTACTAGAGTAGGTCAGAAAATAAAAACGGCGGCTCAACGATGGTTAAACGCTATAGGTGAAGAGCAATACCTTGCTAATTATCAATGGGAATATAAGTTAGTAGATGATCCTACGGTTAATGCCTGGTGCATGCCTGGTGGTAAGATTGTTTTTTATACTGGTATTTTACCTATTTGCAAGGATGAAACAGGTGTAGCTATTGTAATGGGACATGAGGTAGCGCATGCACTGGCAAATCATGGTGCGCAACGTATGAGTGGCTCTCAATTACAGTCAATAGTAGGTACCGGCGTTGCATTAGGAAGTCAGGTAGCAGGTGTAGATCAAGGAACACAACAAATTATCAATCAGGCATATGGTATTGGTTCTCAAGTCGGTGTGATGTTGCCATTTTCTAGGTCTCATGAAACTGAAGCAGATAAGATAGGTCTTTACCTTGCTGCAATCGCAGGTTATAATCCAGATGAAGGAGCTGCATTATGGGGACGCATGAAAGCCAATAGTGGTGGAGAAGCGCCACCAGAATTCATGAGTACGCACCCTTCAAATGACAGCCGTATTGCTAATCTGAAAGAACTTGCCCCTAAGGCAAGAGCAGAAGCTGCAAAATATGGAGTGACTTCTTTCAAATAAGAGTTTTAAAATACATACTTTTAAAGGGTTCTTAACGAACCCTTTTTTTATGAAAAAAATTCTACCACGTGGTTCCTATAAGCTATTAAATGCTTGGGCATTTTATGATTGGGCTAACTCTGTTTATTCTTTAGTAATCAACAGTGCTATATTTCCTATTTTTTATGCAGCAGTTAGTATAGAAGCTTTTGAAAAAGGCAATGTGCCAGATCTGCTTAAAGATGTAAATAATGAATCCATCATCATAATTACTACTGCTATTGCATTTTTAATCGTAAGCATATTATCTCCTATACTTTCTGGTATCGCAGATTACTCTGGACAGAAAAAACGTTTTCTTCAATTCTTTTGTTATTTAGGTGCTTTAAGTTGCATTGGTTTATCGATGTTTAGCTTTGATTATTTATGGATCAGCTTATTGATTTATATGCTTGCTTTAATAGGGTTTTGGGGCAGTTTGGTATTTTACAATTCTTATTTACCAGACATCGCTTTTCCAGAGCAGCAAGATAAAATAAGTGCTAAAGGCTTTTCAATGGGTTACATAGGAAGTGTTTTACTACTTGTTATATGTTTAGCATTATTAAAAGGTGGATTTTATCCAGAAGATGGGCTCTATCCTAACAATTTGTATCTGAAATTTACACCAGTTCAGGTCTCTTTTATTCTCGTAGGCGTCTGGTGGATGGGATTTGCCCAATACACTTATGCCTATTTGCCACTAGGTACTAAAAAGGATAGGAGCGATGTAAAAAACATTTTCACCAATGGCTTTCAAGAATTAAAAAAAATCTGGAAAAACCTTTCAGAAAACTTACAAATGAAACGTTACTTAGGTGCTTTTTTTATCTACAGTATGGCAGTTCAAACGGTGATGCTAGTCGCTACTTATTTCGGTACTGAAGAAGTAGCATGGGAGGAAGATGGTTCTACAATGGGATTAATTACTAGTATATTGTTAATTCAAATAGTCGCTATAATAGGAGCTTGGTTGGCAAGTTTGCTTTCGCGAAAAATAGGCAACATTAAAACCCTAATCATTATAAATATACTTTGGGTGATGATTTGTATCTATGGTTATTTTGTAGTTACTCCAATGCAGTTTTATATAACAGCAGCATGTGTAGGATTTGTAATGGGCTCTATCCAGTCCTTATCAAGAAGTACCTATTCTAAAATGATCCCTAATGGTAATCCAGATACAGCATCGTATTTTAGTTTTTATGATGTAGCAGAGAAAATAGGTATTGTTATAGGAATGCTTATTTTTGCCATTGTTGGAGAAGTTAGTGGTTCTATGCGAGAACCTATTCTCTTTTTAGTAGTATTTTTTATTATCGGAGTAATCCTGTTATACAGGGTACCCAAACTCAAAGAACAATTAGACTAAAAATAAAATTATGATATTTAAAAGAATAATCGCTTTATTATGTTTCAGTGCTTTAGTGCTATCATGTACAACAGATATTGAACCATTGGACCCTAGTTTAAATCCTAATCTAAATGGCGGTGGTAATGAAAATAATGGAAATGCTATTTTTACAGCAGATATTGATGGAACATTTAACGATTTTTCATCTTCGATCATAGCAGAACAAAGTCAGGACGGTCTGTCTATTGGTACTTTAGGTAATCCTACTTTAGTCATTCAGATATTTAATCCTAGTGTTGGAAGTTTTACTGTTGATGCCGCAAATACAAATACAGGAGCTATTTTACTTTATTCATCTGGAACTAATAGTCTTTATGTACCAGCAAGCGGAACGGTTACTATTACAGCATACGACAGTACAAATAGAACAGTAACAGGTACCTTTAATGGTATAATGCAAGATGTAGGAGGAGTAGATCCAGATGTGGTAATAACAAACGGAGTTTTTGAAAATATTACTTTTACCGAAGCAATGGCAACTGATATGGCTTCTGCAACCGTAAATGGGAACATGTTTGTAGCAAACCTTTTTGCAACTGCTGAATCAGGAAATTCTATTGGGGTAACATTTAGCAATAGTGTAAATGAAGAAATAGGATTGACCTTTCCTTTAGACATTACTCCAGGGACTTATACTATTGAAGCTTTCGGATCGGGAGCAATGTATTTAGGAACTTATTCTAATGATAATGTAAATAATGGTAGTACGCATAGATCTGTTGCTGGTTCAGGAGATTTAGTGATCACAGATGTTACCGCAGGTGTAATTACAGGAACTTTTAATTTTACTGCAGTAGACCCTGCAGATATGAGTAGTTCTTTTGATATAACAAACGGATCCTTTATTATGGATATAAACTAAAACATTAATTGATTTTGAAAAAAGCTCTAACAATTTTGTTAGAGCTTTTTTTTGAACACAACTCAAATAAATTATTGTAATTAGAAGTTTTAATGTAAATGATCTACGTGATTGTAGTAATAGTTAAAAACTTTGAATAATATTTTACAATAGATTATGTTTATAGTTTCCTAATGTTTATCGTTTAGATAATCGTCCTTTTGAAATTAAAATAAAATATCTTTGAGAAGTTTCAACTTTAAAACAATAATTATGAGCGCTCAAAACACCAAAGCATTTGATTTAAACAATTCTCAAGCGGCATCAAAATGTCCTTTTATGGGAGGTTCTCCATCAAAGACAGCAGGACAAGGAACTACTAATCGTGATTGGTGGCCCAATGAGCTTAAATTAAATATACTCAGGCAAAATGCTTTAAAGTCTGATCCTATGAATTCTGATTTTAATTATGCCGAAGCTTTTAAAAGTCTTGATTTAAACGCGCTTAAAAAAGACCTCACTTATCTAATGACAGATTCTCAAGATTGGTGGCCAGCAGATTATGGCCATTATGGAGGATTTTTTGTAAGAATGGCATGGCACAGTGCAGGGACTTATAGAATAGGTGATGGTCGTGGTGGTGCTTGTAGCGGTTCGCAAAGATTTGCACCATTAAATAGCTGGCCAGATAATGGAAATCTAGATAAGGCTAGGTTGTTATTATGGCCTATTAAAAAGAAGTACGGTAATAAAATATCTTGGGCAGATTTGATGATTCTTACTGGTAATATAGCGATGGAATCCATGGGACTCAAAAAATTAGGGTTTGCTGGTGGACGTGAAGATGTTTGGGAACCAGAACAGGATATTTATTGGGGTAGTGAGACAGAATGGGGCGCTAATGATGAGCGTTATTCTGAAGGTGATTTAGAATCGCCACTAGGTGCTGTTATGATGGGATGGATTTATGTGAATCCAGAAGGGCCTAATGGAGTACCAGATCCTATGGGGTCTGCAGCTAATATAAGAGAAACTTTTGGACGTATGGCAATGAACGATTATGAAACTGTGGCTTTAGTTGCTGGAGGACATACATTTGGTAAAGCTCATGGAGCTGCAAATCCAGACGAATTTGTAGGAACTGAACCTGCAGGCGCAAAAATTGAAGAAATGAGTATGGGATGGAAAAATTCATTTGAGTCAGGTAAAGGAGATCATACCATCACGAGTGGTATTGAAGGAGCTTGGACTCCTCATCCAGATCGTTGGGATCACGATTACTTTAGAGTACTATTTGATTATGAATGGGAACTGACTAAAAGTCCAGCAGGTGCACATCAATGGAAACCTACTGCTGCTTCAAATGCAGATCAAGCACCTATGGCTGGTGATGCTAGTAAGAAGCAAAATTTGATGATGACTACAGCAGATATTGCTCTTAAGACCGATCCTGAATATTTGAAAATTTCAAAACATTTTAGAGATAATCCTGAGGAATTTGAAGACGCTTTTGCAAAAGCGTGGTATAAATTAACACATAGAGATATGGGACCTATTTCCAGATATTTAGGTCCAGATGTTCCAGAGAAGGAAGAGCTATGGCAAGATCCTATTCCAGTTGTTTCTTATGAATTGGTTAATGATACGGATGTAGACAGTTTGAAAAATTCTATTTTAAATTCTGGATTATCAATTCAAGAAATGATATCTACAGCTTGGGCAAGCGCGTCAACGTTTAGAGGATCGGACAAAAGAGGTGGCGCTAATGGTGGTAGAATACGCTTAGCACCACAAAATCAGTGGGAAGCAAATAATCCAAAGCAATTGTCTAAGGTTCTAAATGCTCTTCACAATATTCAAAATAACTTCAATGAATCTCAATCAGGAAACAAACAAGTTTCTATGGCAGATCTGATAGTTCTTGCTGGTAACGTAGGTGTAGAGAAAGCAGCAAAAGACGCTGGTAAAATTATCAATATACCTTTTCATGCTGGTAGAGCAGACGCTACTCAAGAACAAACAGATATAGATTCTTTTGGTTATTTAGAACCACGTGCTGACGGTTTTAGAAATTATATCAAGAGCAACGAAAGAATTGCTGGAGAAAATTTCTTAATAGATAGAGCAAACCTTTTAACCTTATCAATTCCAGAAATGTCTGTTCTGGTTGCTGGTTTAAGAGCAATGGATACAAATTATGATGGCTCACATTATGGTGTGTTTACAGATAAACCGGGACAACTAACAAATGACTACTTTATTAATGTACTTGATTTATCCACAACATGGAAAGCAAAATCTAGTTCAGAATTACTATTTGAAGGTTTTGACCGTAGGACTGGTGAAAAAAAATGGGAAGGTACTAGAGTAGATCTTATTTTTGGTTCTAATACAGAATTAAGAGCTATTGCAGAAGTGTATGCCTCAAATGATGCCAAGGATAAATTTGTAAATGATTTTGCAAAAGCATGGACTAAAGTCATGAATTTAGATCGTTTTGATTTGAAATAACTTTTTGTAGATGGAAAAGTATAAAAATCCTCAATTCAATAATCTGTATCGGTTATTTAGGACTAGACAAACTTTTGATATTATTCTTTACATTTTTTGAACACTATCTCGTAAAGTATGTAAGTAAAAACAGCTTGGGTTTGACTTTAAATTAATTTATAGTTGATTCCTTTCTTTATAAATGGTCAGTAACTGATTGAGTACAATACCTCTGTTTCTGATAAGCATAGACCATTTTTTAGTCGCTTCCCTTACTGCATAATATACAGATTTCATAACGGCATTATCTGTTGGAAATGATAATTTAATTTTATAAATAGTTGCAAAAGAATCACAATCAGTAAGCTGTTCATCGTTATTATCAAATATGGTAAAGGTTTGCGGTACATACTTCAGATCCTCATCGCTTTTATACAAAGTAGAAGTTGCTATCTCAGCTTCAGAAGGATTTAATATTTATTCTTGAACGTGAGATGTATTTATAAGTGAATCTGTGTCAGTAGGGATTAAAGACTTTGAAATTAGAGAATCTATATTGTTTTCTTCAAGTGGTTGAGACTCCTGCTTTATGGGCATTACAGATGTTGACTTTTTGATGATTCTGTTAGTCCTTTAATAAGATGTTTTTTGAGAACGTAGAAATTCAATAAAAACAAACAGGCGCTTGTGTAAAGCACGAATGTCAAAAGAATAGACTTGAAATGTTTCAAAAAGTAAATTTGGGCTAAATATACTTCCTAAGTGCTAAAGAATTAACATTTTAATCTTTTCTATAAAAACTTTGATTTTAATTCTGGTGTAGGGATCATACAGCTCTCTTTTTTACCGAACCACTTATAACGATTTCTAGCTATGAAATCGTACACCACGTTAGTTAGAAATTTTGGTACTATAATTAACGAGTAGAGTAGTGGCCATAAACCGCTTAAGTGTTTTGAGATGCGTAATGCTGCTTCCGCTTTCGCGAAAGCGGTATCACCACTTACTAATACGATCGAATCTATCTTATTAGGATCAATACCGTGTTTATCAAGGAGTTTTTGACCTATTTCACTTTCTATGGCTGCAAAACGAAATCGATCCTTTTTATCGCGCTTAATAATGAACAAAATGGCACCGTTGCAAAGATTACAAACTCCGTCAAAAAGCACTATTTCATGTTTCTGTTGCATTATTTTCCCACTTTTTCTAATTGATCTGGTGAAGCAATTGTGGTGAAAATACCATAGTTAACAGTAATTTTCCCCTTTTCTATATAATCTATAGTTCCTACAGATCGAGAGCCTATAAGACGTACTCTATCTTTAAGTTTATAAACTGTTTCTACTTTAGGCTCTTCTTCTTTAACTAGAGCAACTTTTGCCTTTATTTTTTCAGTTCTAATTTTTTGAACCTTTTGAATCACCTCATTTTCAACCTGTTTTTGTTTCCCTTTTTCTGCTTTATCTTTTTTAGGGTTGGCCGTTTTTTTCTTTTCTTTTGGTTTGCGCTTTACATTTTCTGTAATGACTAATTTCATTACCTCATCTAGTAAAAGCTTTTTCTTTTTATTCTTATCAAAATTAGCGGCGAGGCTATCCAACTTTTTACCTAATTGTATAAAACGCTGGTAACCATCATAAAGTTCTTGAAAATCTTGAAGTTTTTGATGTACTCTTTCTTGAGTATCTTCAAGCTTTGTGGCTCTTTGTGTCGCCTTGACTTCTTTATCTCGTAGACTATCATTATTACGTCGCAATGCAGATCGCTCTTTTTGTAAAGCAGCAATAGATTTATCAAAACGTATTTTACCTTTTTCTACTTTCTTTTTTGCCTTATTAATTAAAGAATATGGAATACCGTTTTTTTGAGCTACTTCAAAAGTGAACGAACTTCCAGCCTCACCTAATTGAAGTTGATAAATAGGTTCTAAAGATCGAGAATCAAATAGCATATTTGCATTAGTCATCTCTGGCGTTTCATTAGCGAGCATCTTTAAATTAGTATAATGCGTCGTTATTATACCGTAAGATTTACGTTCGTTAAGTTCTTCTAGCATACTTTCTGCTAGCGCGCCACCTAGTTCTGGATCAGATCCTGTACCGAATTCATCAATCAGAAATAGGGTCTTATCATTAGCTATTTTTAAGAAACCGCGCATGTTTTTTAATCGATAACTATACGTGCTTAAATGATTGTCAATACTTTGATTATCACCTATGTCTGTTAAAACGTGATCAAAAATACAGATCCTACTTTTTTCATGAACAGGTATCAACATACCCGTTTGAATCATCAATTGTAGAAGACCTATTGTTTTTAAAGTAATAGATTTACCACCAGCATTAGGACCAGAAATTACGATAATCCGATTGTCAGGAGCAAGTCTTATCGTTTGTGGATAGGTTTTTTCTCCACGTTCATTGTTGGCAACCCATAGTAAAGGATGATAAGCGTCTACTAATTCTAGTTCTTGATGATCTACCATCATAGGTAAACAACCGTTTATTTTCCGACCGTATTTTGCCTTTGCAGCAATTATATCTGTATGCGTTAAGTAATCTCTATATTCTTCAAATTCTGGAATAAACGCCCTCAAAAACTCGGTCAATTCTTTGAGAATTCTCTGGATTTCTTCCAGTTCTTCAATTTCTAGTTCTGATAGCTTTCGCGAAAGCGTCAACACGCGCTCTGGTTCAATATAGGAGATGCTTCCAGTTCTAGAGCTTCCCATCATTTTTCCTTTTACCTTGCGCCTGTACATCGCTTTTACGGCTAGCACACGACGATTTTCTACAACGCTTTCTCTTATGTCATCCAGATAATCTAACTGTCCATAATGACTAAGAGCCTGACCGAAACTACCGTTTAATTGACCACGCACGATGTTCATTTCTCTTCTTAAATTTTTGAGAAGCGGAGAAGCATCATCTTTAATCTCTCCAAAACGATCCATAACAGCATCTACCTGATTGGGAATGATATCGTTATAGGAAATGTCTTCTAGTCGTTTGTATAGTTGAGGAAAGTGCTCTTGTAACTTTTTGAAAAACTTGATGTGTTCATTAACGGTACGCGGCAAAACAGCTAGTTTTCTAATGCTGTCTTTTTCTAGTGTACTGTTTTCAATACCTAGTAATTGAAGCTCTTTCTCAATAAGATCAAAGCCGTGATTAGGAATTCTATGCTCGCTAGAGAAGGACCATAAATACTCGTTAGTATAGTCTAATTCTCTATTAATTAAGAATCTAGTAGTTAAAGGTTGCAGTTGTTTGATAGCAGTTTTACCATCTTCAGTAACGCAATAAGCGCCAGCCTGAGATAGTACCACATCAAATTCTAAGTCCTGAATCGTTTTTGTTGATATATTTTTCATAAAAGCTCTACAAAAATAAGCTAGTAAAGAATGGTAATTTGTGAATTTTACAAGAAATTAAGGAAAGAGGATCAACGAACTTGAAATTGAACTGAAAATTGAACTCGAGTTGGAATAGTAGCTATCTGATAATGGTGTTATTACTTTATTTATAAATTGTTGTTATCCAGCAGCTGATAAAGTAACCTTAAAGTTTTTGAGTGTATTATCCAGCTGCAAAATAATTTTTAAAATGAATTTGAATAAAATGTCAAATTAATGCAAAAGGCTGACCTCATAGATTAAAACAGAATGACTTAAGGATTACAAAAGTCACAGTACATAGGGTCTTCTTTTTCTTTTTTGTTGGGATATAGTTCTTCTTTAGAATAGGAGCATTGCTGACATTGAAATATATAACTAAATGTAGATTTTGTAGGTTGCCCACAAAGATCGCAAGGCAGTCCTTTTTTTACCTCGGTAATGTCAAATCCTGGCGTTTTACAATCAGGACAAGTGTTTTTGATCTTACTTATTAATTTTATAGTAGCTTGTTCAATCACATTCATCCGGCTAGGATTGTACATAGCTCTCATGTCTGTTTCTACATAAATAGAATTTGAAACTTCAATAAGATCATCAAATGCATTTTTTAGGTTATTTATATCTGTAATTCCTTTAACTACATCAGTCTTATCATTTTGAGATTTGCTTAGAATTAATGCATGAGAAGGGAATTGTGCTACCTGGGCAAATTCCATCAATTCTTTTTCGGTAGTGATTTCTTGACCATTGAAATTGGTGTCCATGCTCAATTCTCTAGCGATTATTTCTAGGTTGTTTTTTTTATCGATGAAGATTAGGAATTCATCATCTGCACTAGCAAAAAAAGCAAAAGGATGCGCCCCAAAAGAACCTTCACTAGCAATACCAAGATCACAATTACTGGCATCCATTGCCATCAAGCATTTTTGCCTTGCTGTGGAAATAGGATCTTCTTTACGTTCTATCTCGCCTGTAAATGTTCCCAGAACATCCGTATCAAAACCTTCATTTACAAAACACTTTACTTGCAATGCCTCTTCTAACAAAGGAGCTATGACACTTTCTTTTTTGTGCTGGGTTGCAATGACTAGTTTTCTACCTTCAAACATTGGATACTTTTTTAGAAATAAAACCGTATAATTTACTCATGATGATAAGGTTCATTTCTTAATATAGTAAATGCTCTGTACACCTGTTCTACAGCAAATAAGCGTACCATTTGATGTGAAAAAGTCATATCACTCAAGGATAATTTTGAGTTGGCTCTAGCATAAACACCTGGAGAAAAACCATAAGGTCCACCAATGTTAAAAACCAATCGTTTTAATCCAGAAACACTACGTTTATTGATCAAATCTGCAAATTGCATGCTGGTGTATTTTTTTCCTTTTTCGTCCAGAACAGTCACAAAGTCACTTTTCTCTAGCTTGTTAAGAATCAGTTTTCCTTCTTCATTCTTTTGTTGGTCTTCACTCAGATTTTTAGTTTTCTTTAAATCAAGTATGATCTCTAGATCAAAATTGATATAATGCCCTAATCGATCGACATACATTTGTGTGAGTTGCTCGATACGAGAATCGTCTGTTTTACCTACTGCGAGAAGTGTGATTTTCATTTGACAAATTTATAACAAATCAAAATTACTTAGTTTCTTCAATACAACGAGTAAAAGCCAGTAATCACCACGTACTTTATTTTAAGAATACCGTATTTTTGAAGATAAAATTACTATACATGGACTACAATTCTTCAGAAGCACAAAAAGAAATCAATCGTATCATTCAAAATGCATTACGAGAAGATGTAGGTGATGGAGATCACAGTAGTTTATCTTGTATTCCTAATACTGCAACTGGTAAAGCTAGATTACTGGTTAAGGACGAAGGGATTTTGGCAGGAGTAGCTTTTGCACAAGCGGTATTTAAAGCTGTAGACCCTAATTTAAAATTAGATATTAAAATAAAAGATGGAAGTCCAGTCAAATATGGTGATGAATCCTTTTATGTAACTGGTTCTTCTCAATCTATCTTGAAAGCAGAACGACTAGCTCTTAACGCAATGCAACGTATGAGTGCCATTGCTACTAAAACGAGAGCATTTGTAGATCTACTGGAAGGAACAAAAACACAAATTCTTGATACTCGTAAAACGACACCTGGAATACGTATTTTAGAAAAATGGGCGGTAGATATTGGTGGTGGCGTTAATCATAGATTTGGATTGTATGACATGATCATGTTAAAAGATAATCATATCGATTTTGCAGGAGGCGTGTCAAAAGCGATTCAAAAGACCCAAAAGTACCTTAAGGATATGAACCGCGATTTGAAAATTGTGGTCGAGGCAAGAAATATGGATGAAATTAAGGAAATCCTTACTAATGAAGGCGTTTACCGTATTCTTATCGATAATTTCAATTATGAGAATACTAGAAAAGCTGTAGAATTAATAGGTGATCAATGCCTCACAGAGAGTAGTGGTGGGATCACTCTTGATACGGCACTGAAATATGCTGAATGTGGTGTAGACTTTATTTCTAGTGGTTCTTTAACGCATAGTGTTTACAATATAGATTTGAGTCTTAAAGCCGTACATGAGTAATTTTAAGAAAACCTTGGATCGCATTCCAGTTGTTTCATGGTTTGCAGGATTAATTGATAAGTGGAAGTTACCAGGCTTTGAAGGTATGACTGCTTGGGATCTTTGGGACGCTTACTCTGTAGGTATTGTTCAAGGAGCATTTTCAGCTAGAGCTAGTGCGATTTCTTATAGCTTTTTTATGGCTGTATTTCCTTTTATACTATTCATTCTTAACTTGATACCTTTCATTAATATTGATAATTTTCAAGAAGAAGTTTTATTATTTGTAAATGATTTGTTGCCAGCACAGGCTGCTGGAGCATTTGATGATATTTTTAAAGAAATTGCTCTTCAAGAAAATACCGGTTTACTTACGGTTGCTTTTTTAACATCGTTATTCTTAATGGCAAACGGAGTTAACGCTATTTTCAATGGGTTTGAACGCAGTTATCATTCAGAATTGAATAGAGGTTTTTTCAGGCAGTATGCTGTAGCAATAGGCGTTTCCATCGTTTTAGTATTGTTCCTATTTATAGGTGTTGTTCTATCAGGTGTAGTAGAATACTGGATTGCAGTTTTAAGAGCTAGAGATTTTATGACGCAAGACTCCATGGAAATATGGTTAAAACTTATTCGATACATAACCTTGATTACCATGCTTTTCTTATTTATTTGCACTCTTTATTATACTGGAACCAAAGAAGGAAGAACAACAAAATTTTTATCCATAGGCGCTCTAGTCACGACAGTACTTATCCTTATTTTTTCTTATTTGTATGGTATTTACATCGATAATTTTTCTTCTTATAATGAGATTTATGGATCGATAGGCGCATTGCTTATATTGATGGTTTATATATGGCTTAATGCCAACCTTTTATTGTTAGGATTTGAATTAAATGCATCACTTCGTACATTAAAGGCACGGAATTTGAAAACAACTTAGTATATTTAAAATCTAAAATTTATAAAATGAAAAAATTACTTCTTGTAGCGTTAGCACTGTTAGGTACTTATTCTGCTACGGCACAAAAAACGATTAATGGTGTAACTGTTGAAAAAAGCATTACTGTCGCAAGTCAGGAATTAGTATTGAACGGCGCAGGTATGAGAGAGAAATTGTGGTATGATTTATATGTAGGCGCGTTGTACGTGACATCAAAGTCTAGCGATGGTAACCGACTGGTTGCTGCAGATGAGACAATGGCAATCACCCTTGATATTACAGATGAAGCAGTTACTCAAGAAAAAATGAAAACGGCTGTTGAAGAAGGTTTTGGCGACAGTGTTTCTAACAAAGAACGTAAGGCGATACAGTCAGAAATTAATACATTTATAGGCTTTTTCAAGGATGCTATTGTTAAAGGTGATCATTTTGAAATCGCTTATGTAAAAGGAACTGGCACAGTAGTGACTAAAAATGGTAAAAATTTAGGGACTATTAAAGGTCTTAATTTCAAAAAAGGATTATTCGGTATCTGGTTAGGAAACGATCCTGCAGATGAAGATCTTAAGGAAGGAATGTTAAATAATTAAGAGTATTCTTTTCAAATAAATAAGCAAAGCCTGTGTTTTATATACACGGGCTTTTTAATTCTGTATATATGAAGTATTTTGTTACAATTATTTTGGTGGTTATCGCTTTCGCGAAAGCGAGTTCTCAAGACATCACAGGAACATGGGAAACTATAGATGATGATACAGGAGAAGTTATGTCACATGTAGAAATTTATAAACGTGATGGAAAGGTTTATGGAAAAGTCATTAAAGTGCTAGATAAAAGTGCTCCAGAAGTTCCACTTTGTGTAGAATGTGACGGATCTCTCAAAAATGCACCTATTATAGGGTTAGAAATTATTCAAGGATTAGAGAAAAAAGGTACCGAATATAAAAATGGAACGATACTAGATCCTGAAAACGGAAAGTCTTATACCTGTAAACTTTGGTTAGCAGCTGATAATAAGGATGTGCTTATGGTACGAGGTTATGTGGCTTTCTTTTATAGAACTCAATCTTGGAAACGCTTATAAACTTAAGTATCCTTTAAAAATAAAAAAATCGCTAGGAAAAGGCGATTTTTTTGTATCTAAGACTAAGAGTATTCTTGAAACTTTGATGCTATCTTTTTAAATTGACTTTGAAGTAAGTTTAAATCATGTTGGTTAGAGATAGATTCTTTAGCATCGTCAATCAGTAATTCTGCTTGCTGGTACAGCACTTTATAATATTCAGTATGGCAAGCGGTTCTTCCTAAACATAAATCAAGAAGTTGTAATAATTTTTGCATCACAGAAAGATCGTGTTTGCAATAATTGCGATAAGATGCAAGTACATTATGCAGTAATAGTTCAAAGGCGATGACATTCATTTTTAAAATAGGTTCATTATTATCATTAGAACTGATGCTATGATCTTCTTTTTGCATACGTATACGTACCAGATCTGTTAAATAATCTATAGTATTAATGGCTGTTCCAGGATCATTGATTCCTGGTGACATAGATTTTATTCCTATTTCGGTAATTTGTTTAAACCCTAATGCATAATTATCACTAACTAATTCTGATTCGGAATAATTAAAGTTTTTTAATATTTCTTGAATTTCAGATGCTTCTAATTCATTTTTAGAGATAAACATATCTGTTTCTTTCAATATATATTGCCCTTTTACAATCACTACTTCTAGTTGGGTTTCAAAGTTTTTTGCACACTTTTTTAAACCTTCAACACTAATATTTTGGATGGTGCCACTTTGTTCTGTTTGATAAACATGCCAGTTGCTAGTGTCTGGAAATTTTTTCTGATTTTTTTCTTGTTCAATTAAGTTCTCTAATCTTATAGCTGCTTTATTATAAATATTCTCTAAAATATTATTGATTTGTGTACTGGAAGATATACTATAAATAAAATAAACAAAAGCTGCTAAAGCAACAAAGGCACTCAAAACCCCTCTAATAGTACAGAAAATCCTGGAAGCAGGTATCCATCGCCTTTAGGTTCTAATCCTATTACAGTTATTATGTTGTATAAAATGGTGGCTAGAAATGCTCCTAGAATATATTGATGCTTGCGATTTGAAATCAAATTAGGTAGCACTCTTGGTGAGTAATTTGCTGCTGCCTGACTTAGTAATAGCATCACCATAGAAAAGAAAACACTAACATCGATATGCCACCAGCGATCAGAGTGGTTAGGATATTTCTAGCTGTTTCAACATCATTAATAACTAATTGAGGTATATGCTCTTGTAGAAATTTAGAAATATTCTGATTCTATGCATATTTCATCACTAAACCAAATAATACAGCACTGATAGCATAAAACGTAGGGTAAAAAGCGATACTACCTGTAATGGTGTTAAAAAAAGATCTTATTCTTATAAAAATTGAATTCATTTTTAAATGTAGCATTTTTAAGGTTAAGTAAATCCCAACAAATATGTATTTTCACGAACTATTATAATAATTATGGTGTACACAACAGAAGAGAAAAAGCATATCATAAGTGAATTGATTCTTATGGCGCATGCAGATCAGCATTTAAAAAAAGCCGAAATAGCTTTCATAAAATCTGTTGGAAAACGTATGGAATTGGATGATGATGATATTATTTATATGATTCAACATCCTGAAGAATTAACAACCCTAGTTCCTAAAGATTATACAAAACGCATCGTTCATTTTCATAGAATGATGTTAATGATGCACATAGACGGTCATGTAGATGATCAAGAGCTGCAACTATTACATGATGTTGCATTACAATATGGTTTTAGAAAAGGAACCGTAGATGCCTTACTTCAATCAATGACACGATATCCACATGGCGAGATTCCAGCGTCAGAGTTGATGGAAATACACATCAGGAATAGTAATTAACGACTTTTTGTCATTAAAAACCCTTTTAATTATGACATAATGTCTTTTTTATGGTTTGGTATTTTGTTTGACTAATAGAAATCATAACTATTAAAAAATTATAATTATGAAATTAGCAACTAGAACAGCAAACAATTGGTTACCATCTTTGATTGATGAAATGTTTAGTAATGATTACCTAGGTGGCACAGAACAAATAAGAAAAAGTTTTGTACCAGCTGTAAATGTCTCAGAAAAGGACGATACCTTTTTATTAGAAATGAGTATTCCAGGATTTAAAAAGGAAGATATTTCTATAGAAGTGGATAAAGACTTACTTACGATTTCTTCTGATGTAGAAACGTCTAATGAAGAAGCTACAGAACAATTTACTAGAAAAGAATTCAGTAAGCAGTCTTTTAGAAGAGCTTTTAATTTACCAGAAACTGTAAATCAGGATAAGATTGACGCTACTTATGAAAACGGAATCTTAACTATTGCTCTTCCTAAGAAAGATGAAGCATTGCCACAGCCTAAGAGATTGATTTCTTTGAAGTAATTATCAAATAATTAAATCTTAAGCAATTTAAAAAGCCGGCATACGCTGGCTTTTTAATTTTCTATAAATAGTTGCTGCTTAAAGTAGGCGTTTTATTCTTTTAAGAATATAAATGCTTTACATTCTCAGCTGCCGCAAGCCTTCATACGTAATTACTGCAACGGCATTTGCAAGATTGATACTACGTATATGCTTACTGTACTGTGGTATTTTATAAAGATGTTCTTTAAACCTGTCTGTGATCTCCTTGGAAAGTCCTTTAGATTCTTTTCCAAAAACAAGCATGGTATCGCTATTATAAGGAATCTCAGTATAATCTTTAGTCCCATGACTACTCAAAAAAGCCATATCTCGATCTTTATTTTTATCAAAAAAATCATCTACATTTTCGTAAATACTTAACTTAATATGTTGCCAGTAATCAAGACCAGCTCGTTTTAATCTAGCATCTGTTAACTCAAAGCCAAAGGGTTTTATCAAATGTAAATGAGAGCCAGTCGCCAGGCTTAGGCGGCCTATATTTCCGGTATTGGTATGGATTTCTGGTTCTATAAGTACGATATGCATAAGATAGATAGTAAAAGTTACAAATATACTTGTTGTTGTATCGCTTTCGCTAAAGCGAAATAACGATAATCATCTTTTTTAGTTAACTATTTCAAAGCGAGATCTGTATAACACCAGCTTATTGCTTTAACTCACAATTAACCCATATTTAATGGTAATAAAATTAACTTTGCCTAAAACAAAATATAAAAATGCCACAAGTAAAAGCCTACGCAGCAGCAGCATCTGATGCTGATTTAAAAGAAATATCGATAGAAAGAAGAGATTTACATGATAATGATGTGAAAATTGACATTCTATATTGTGGCGTTTGTCACAGTGATATTCACGCAAAATTAAATGATTGGGGAAATGCAAAATACCCTATCGTTCCTGGTCATGAAATTATAGGTAAAGTGACGCAAATAGGAAGTAATGTTTCTAAATATAACTTAGGCGATCTAGTAGGAGTAGGCTGTATGGTAGACTCTTGTCAGACCTGTAGTGCATGTGAAGAAGATATGGAAATGTGGTGTGAAAATGGATCTACTAGCGCATATAACAGTAAAGACAAATTTCTAGGTGGACATACTTTGGGCGGTTACTCTACAGCTATTGTCGTACGTGAAGAATTTGTACTTTCCATTCCTCAAAATTTAGATATTAAAGCCGTTGCTCCTTTATTATGTGCAGGAATAACCACTTATTCTCCTTTAAAACACTGGAAAGTAAAGAAAGGTGACAAAGTAGGTATAGTAGGATTAGGTGGTTTAGGTCATATGGGAATTAAGTTTGCTGCTGCCATGGGAGCAGAAACAGTAATGATCACTACAAGTGAAGAAAAGGCAAAAGATGCTAAAAGATTAGGTGCAAACAGCGTTATTATTTCAAAGGATAGTGAGCAAATGAAAGCCCATGCCAATTCTTTTGATTTTATTTTGAACACTATTCCAGTAGGACATGATGTAAATCCTTATCTCGCATTGTTAAAAAGAGATACAACTATGTGTCTTGTAGGTGCTATTGAACCTTTAGAGAATATTCATGGTGCTAATCTTATTTTGAGAAGAAAAAATCTAGCCGGTTCTTTAATCGGTGGTATCAAGGAGACTCAAGAAATGTTAGATTTTTGTGGCAAACATGATATTGTGTCTGATGTAGAAATGATTAATATGCAAGAAATCAATACTGCTTTTGCTCGCGTACAGGGCAGCGACGTAAAGTATCGCTTTGTAATTGATATGGAGAGTTTGAAGAATTAATTTTTAATATAAATGAATAACAGGGCCGTTTAGGATTTTTTCTAAGCGGTTTTTTTATGTCCTTATTCAGTGCATTGTAAAATCTCACTTTTAAGTATTAGTTTTACAAATTAACATTAACTATTTATGCATTCATTTACCGCACAACAAATCAACGAGATACTTCACGGAGAATTAGTAGGAAATACTTCTGTCCAAATTACTGGAGTAGAGGAAATTAGAAATGCAAAAGAAACAGATCTTACTTTTATAGGAAACAGAAAGTATGCTAAGTTTTGGTCTGACTCTAAAGCTGCTGTTGCTATTATAAATGATAATATAGATGTAGAACCTGGGGAGAATCGTGCGCTTGTAAAAGTAAAAAATGCCGATCTAGCCATGGCAAAGCTTTTAGAAGCATTTCAACCATCTACACCAGTTTTTGAATCAGATATCCACCCAACGGCTATTATTCATGAAACTGCTACAATAGGGAAAGGTGTTCAAATCGGTGCTCATTGTTATATAGGAAAGAATGTAACCTTAGGCGATGGTGTTGTTTTGTATCACAATGTCAGTGTGTTTGACGATACTACAATTGGTACACAAACAGTTGCCTGGTCTGGAACTGTAATACGTGAGCGTTCTGAAATAGGAGCGCAATGTATTTTTCATAACAATGTAAGTATAGGAGCAGATGGTTTTGGTTATCGTCCAGCAGACGATGGTCGTGGACTCGTGAAAATTCCTCATATAGGAAATGTTGTTATAGGAAACGGCGTTGAAATAGGAGCAAATTCTTGTGTAGATAGAGCAAAATTCAATTCTACCATAATAGGTGATGGCTGTAAAATAGACAATCTGGTTCAAATTGCCCATAATTGTGTCTTGGGTAGATCTTGTATTATGGCTGGTCATAGTGGACTGGCTGGATCAGTTACCTTAGGCGATGGTGTAATAATAGGAGGAAGTGCGAGTATTAAGGATCATACTACCATTGAATCTGGTGCGACAGTAGGTGCTGGAAGTGGTGTTTTAAGAGATGTGAAAGCAGGGCAAACAGTCTTAGGTTATCCGGCAGAGGACGCTCGTCTAATGTTGAAGCAATGGGTAGCATTAAGAAAGTTGGTTAAATAGGTTTTTTTATCCCGCTTTTGCGAAAGCGATATTCTGACAATTACGCTGGTAGAATTAAGCATTTTACTTCCTAATAATCAACCGAAATATGCGTTGATTATTTAACATGGTGATCCCTTATTTAATATGTATTTTTGCGCCGCCTTAAAAAGAGGAGTTTATGAAGCGTATTAATCAGTACAAAAAGATGTTTAACGTAGAGAAAGACATCAACCTTAAAGATTTAAAGAAAAGTTACCGTAATCTTGTAAAAGAGTGGCATCCAGATAAATTTCAAGATGGAGATGCAAAGAAAGAAGAGGCCGAGGTAATGAGTCGCGAGATCATTGACGGTTACCATTTCTTAGTAAGTATTGCACCGGAGACAAAGGAAGCAAACCTTGAAGAATATACAGAAACAATAACAAACACTGGTATTCAAGATTTTGATCATAAAGGTCGTGTCCTAGAAGTTACTTTTACGGACGGTAAAACTTATGAATATTTTGGTGTTGACGTAAAAATATTTAAGAAATTAGTAAATGCAGATAATCGTTATCGTTATGCTAAACGTAATATCTTTAATAATTTTCTTTACCGTAAATCTAAAAAGGATTTAGAGGAAGCATAGAATTATTATGCCATTTATCTTTCAGCCATTTCAAATTTGAGGTGGCTTTTTTTATTTTTTATATAAGCAGATATATAGATTTAATACACTGTTATCTAATGTTTTAATAGGTTTTTTATTGTATATGTAAAAAATATAACGTCAATTTCTTTTAATTTAACATGTAGATCAAATAAAAGAAGTATTTTTGTAATATGATTGGAACATTGGTCATAAAGAGTTAGTAGGATTTCTTATTTATTTTTTATTCATTTTTCAGTTATAACGAGCTTTTCCACGGTGAATACTCTTGTGGCATGGCTTTTGAAGCTAAATAAGAAGTATTATTAATTTAAATTATTACAAATGAGTACAGGTACAGTAAAATTTTTCAATGACGCAAAAGGATTTGGATTTATCACAGAAGAAGGATCAGGTCAGGAACATTTTGCACACGTAACAGGTTTAATCGACGAGATCCGTGAAGGTGACAAAGTTGAATTTGAACTTAAAGAAGGAAAAAAAGGTTTAAACGCCGTTAATGTAAGAGTAATCGACTAATTCGATACTTTATATTTTTGTACAAAACCCATCTAGTTTAGATGGGTTTTTTTTGTGCTCATAATTTGAATAACAGCTCCTTTCAAAAGTAAAAGTTTTTAATCTTTACTATTCCTCATTGATTTTCACAACGGTTGATTTATCAAGCTTTAACTTCATTAAAGAAAATCCTTTTCTATTGTTGGTATTCCATCTTGTAATTTTCTGGCTTTTAATTGGTTCGGGCATTGTAAATGATAGTTGTTTTGGTTTTGTTAGTATGATGTTAAGTAAAGGTATAGGTAAATAAGTCCAACTATTTATGTATGATTTTATTAATAATGTTATTTTCATCAATTCCTTTGGTGTGGCAGAGATCACATACCATTCGTTGATCTACAAGATTCTTGATGCGGTAGAGAATACGCTGGCTTTTGAATAAAGGAATTTATTAATGCAAAAGCTATATATATTCTTAAGCCGGAAAATCTATTGAGACTCAAACCGCTATTTGTTAGCGGTTTTTTTATGTCTATAAATAAAGAACACCTATATTTTATTGATCAAAACCCTTTGTAAAAGAGCTAGATTTGCGGCTATGAAAAGAAGTGGTGTATTGATAATTTTAGCGTTTTTTTCCACCTATGTATTTTGGGGATCTACCTATTTGTGGAATAAAATGGCCGTAAAAGAACTGTCGCCACTTATGCTCGCTAGTATACGTTTTTTTTGTGCAGGTGCCATTATTTTTATAATAGCAAAAAGTTTAGGATATAGCCTTAGAATAACACGCAAACAACTTTTTAATTCTGCTCTTGCCGGATTTCTATTCCTTACATACGGAAATGGTGTTTTTGTTTGGGCATTGAAATATGTAGATACTGGATTTGCTGCCTTGCTGGCGGCTTTACAACCTTTATTTATTCTTTTGTTGATGCGATTAGTACAACGCAAGTCCTTGCAAATCAAATCAATAATAGGCGTCTTATTAGGCCTCGTCGGAATGTATATTCTGGTAAGCCAAAATGAAATCACAACTCAAAAAGGAACTATTACCGGTATGATTATGATTCTTACGTGTATTTTAAGCTGGAGTGCTGGAAGTTTATTTGTTGCCAAAGCAGATGTTCCAAAGAACTTTTTTGTTTCCACTGGTTATCAAATGATTGCTGCGAGTATGATGTTAGCCATAGGAAGTATACTTTTTGGAGAAGAGTGGAAATCACCACTAATGTGGAGCAAGCCTACTTATATCGCCTTAGTTTGCTTGATATTATTTGGTGGAATTGCTGCGTTTACTTCATTTAATTACCTACTTAAGAATATATCTACAGAAAAAGTCGCTACTTCTTCTTATGTTAACCCTTTGATTGCATTGTTTTTAGGCTGGTATTTTCTTGATGAAGAAATTTCGCTTCAATCAATTATTGCTGCTGCTGTTATGCTCACAGGTGTCTATTTTATTAATAGCAGAAAACGAGATAAACACGATATGAAACCGTCCATTAAACCTCGATAAACTATTTGTATTGTGAACTGGTATATTCAGTTCTCGCTTTCGCGAAAGCGTAATCCACACAAGCTTTACAACCGCTACTGATAATTACCCTAAATTACTAGATTACCTTTAAATTTGCATTTTTAATCGAACACTATGAACGAGTATAAGGATACGGATATAAACGGAACTTCTAAGGAAGAAATAGATGCTTGTATCCAAACACTTCATAAATTCATAGAAGATCCTAAACAAGTATTTGCTTTACCAGAAGACCAGCGTGTAGCACTAATCAAAGCTGCTGGTCAAATTTCTAGACCTACTAGGGAAGAATATAAACGCTCTAAAAAGGATGCTAAGAAAGCGGCTAAAAGAAAACAAATAGAGCGTGATAAGCACGCTCGTAAAGAAACTGGTATAAGAAGTGCCAGAGAAGATGCGATTTTCAAGGCGCCTAAATTACTAGCCGCTGCAGATCTGTCTCAAAAAGACACTGGCGAGTTAGAATCACCTCGCAACTGTTATGTTTGTAAAACGATGTTTACAAAATTACATCACTTTTATGATCAAATGTGTACAGATTGTGGTGATTTTAATTATGCAAAGCGTTTTCAAAATGCAGATGTAAAAGGACAAGTGGCAATTATTACTGGATCAAGATTAAAAATAGGTTATCATATTACTCTTATGCTTTTACGTGGTGGCGCTACTGTCATTGCCACGACACGTTTTCCTCATGATAGTGCATTGCGTTTTTCTCAGGAAGAAGATTTTAAAGAATGGGGACATAACCTTCACATTCATGGATTAGATTTAAGACATATTCCTAGTGTAGAAATCTTTTGTAATTACATAGAACAGAAATATGATAGATTAGATATCCTAATAAATAATGCAGCACAAACTGTAAGAAGGCCATCTGGTTTTTATGCACATTTAATGCCTAATGAAGAGTTGACCTTTGATCAATTACCAGTATTTGCACAAGAAACACTTACAGATCATTATAAGTGTCTACATGAATTACAAGAATTATCACCAGCAGCATCATCAAATAAGAATATGCCCGTTACCTGGCATGGTCCAGAACCTGGGATAGGATTGCGTGCTAGTGCAAAATTGTCACAAATACCTTATAGCTTTGATAAAGCGCTAGTAACGCAAGAGGTATTTCCAGAAGGTAAACTAGACGCAGATTTACAACAAGTAGATTTGAGAAAGACCAATAGCTGGCGTTTGAAATTAGGTGAGATAGAAACTACAGAGATGATTGAAGTACAGCTGGTTAATTCTGTAGCTCCATTTGTTCTTTGTAATCGTCTTTCCGAAATAATGAAGAAAGATAACACTGGTAAAAAACATATCATTAATGTAAGCGCGATGGAAGGTAAGTTTCATACTTTTCATAAAGAAGATCGCCATCCACACACCAATATGGCAAAGGCAGCATTAAATATGTTGACACATACTGCTGCAGGAACGCTTGCAAAAGATGGTATTTATATGAATGCAGTAGATACTGGTTGGGTAACTGATGAAGATCCAGTGCAACTTTCTAAAAAGAAACAAGAGATTCACGATTTCCAGCCGCCATTAGATATTGTAGATGGTGCAGCAAGAGTTATGGATCCGCTTTTTGATGGTATAAATACTGGTAAACATTGGTGTGGTAAATTTTTAAAAGATTATAGACCTATAAGCTGGTAGCTTTTAACAATTGAAAACATATATTAATATAGATTTAAGTAGACCATCGCATAGACCTTATTAAATTGTAATAAAAAGTTATTATGAGAATTGCAGTTATATTTTTAACATTTCTATTTACTTCGTTATCCGCAAGTTGCCAGAATAAACAAGCAGGTAAAGTACCAGATGTTGTAATAGCTGCTTTTGAGGTAAAATATCCAGGAGAACATGATCCAGATTTTGAGTTAGACGCACATGGTTATTGGGAAGCGCATTTTAAGAAAGATGGTGAAAAATATAGAGCAGACTTTTATGCTGATGGCAGATGGAGGGAAACTGAAAACTCGATAAAAGACAAAGAAATACCTAAAGCGATTCAAAAAGCAATTGAAAAAGAATTTCCAGATAGAAAAATTACAGAGGCAGAACATGTAATTAGTGCCACGCTAGGAGAATTTTGGGATATTGAATTTAAACAAAAAGGTAAGAACATGGATGTGATGTATCGTAAAGATGGTACTAAAGTCTAACTGTTAACAGCTTACATAATATCAAAAAGCTCTTACTTATAAATTGAAGTAAGAGCTTTTTATTTAAACAAGTCTATTAAAAAGCTTATACAGTTAGTTTTTCTTAGGAAGTTTGATGCTAAATTCTGTCCATTTTCCTAGCTCTGATTGAACACTTATACTTCCATCCATATATTCTAATAGTTTTGCAACAGTTGCTAGTCCTATTCCTGTGCCTTGTTTACCATTTCTATCTTCATTAGTTGCTACAAAAAATAATTTGAAAATAGATGTAAGATTCTCTGGTGCGATTCCTGATCCGTTATCCCGCACTTTAATTTCATATTCTGTTTTGTATTCAACTAGATTAACACTGATTTTAGTTGGTGTTTTATCCCCATATTTTACGGCATTTGCAACTAGATTAATTAAGATTTGTTTAAGAGCTATTTCATTAGTTATTAATGTAGTGTCTATTTCTGGCATATAAACAACAGTGGCACTATCATCAACTATAGTTAATGAAATCACATCCTCTAATAAATCCACAAAACTTACATGATCGTATTCTTCTGTAACTAGTTCTTCACTGCGATAAAATTGCAACATACCGTCTATATAACGACTCATGCTTTTTGAACTGTCCTTTAAATAACCCAAATACTCTAAGGATTGATATGACAAGTTCTTCTCGCTTTCCTTAAGGAGTTCACTAATCATTATAATGTTAGATAATGGTGCTTTTAAATCATGAGAAACGATTCCTGCAAAGTCTTTTAACTCTTCATTGCGTAAGTACAATTTAGACTGTAGTTTTTCTAGTTCAAAAGTCTTAAAACGTTCTTCAAAAAGCATCATGACTTGTTTTGCCATGGATTTAAGTGCCTTTATTTGATTTTCTTCTAATATTCTAGGTTGATGATCATATACACATAAAGAGCCTAATTTATATCCATTTCTATCTACTAAAGGAACACCAGCATAAAAAATTGCTTTAAAATCAGTGACAATAGGATTGCCTTTAAACCTAATATCCTCACGAGCATCAGGGACAATCATTATTTCTTCATCTCCTGCAACCGCGTGACCACAAAAAGACAGCTCTCTAGGAGACTCTGACATATCTAGACCATGTCTAGACTTTAAAAAGTTTCGATCTTTGTCTAGAAGGGTAATTAAGGAAATAGGAGCCTTACAAATATTAGAAATTATTGAGGTAATATTATCGTAATTATCTTCTGGCATAGTGTCTAGCAATCTGTATTTTTCAACAGCTGCCTGTCTTTCAGGCTCATTTTCCAGAATAGGTGGTGCAATCATTTAGTTGTTTATAAGCTTATAAAGTAAGTCATTTTGTACTATTTAAATTGAAACAAATTTTGTTTTAACATGTAAACGATCAATTCACCATAAGTAGTTATGTGCCGTAGGTTTATTTTCAATTTAAATAGATCTTAAAAATACATAATTAATATAAAAAATAAGATGTATTTATTAGAGAACTACTTAGAATATATCAAAGTCAATTAAAGAAAAGCAGGCGTTGGGAATTTGTTTCACTAGCAAGACCTGTAATTGTTAATTTTGAATAGATATCTATTCAAAGCGACCTGGAAGTAACGTATTTAGATTTCTTAAAATATAAGATCTCAAAAAGTGTAGTCTATAATAAAGATTCCTTGTAGGTCACTATGGTTTTAAATAACCATATCATATGATGCATCTGATGTATCAATCTCAGAACAACTATTAACCATATCAATGAAACCTGTCCTAGTTGAAAGTATTTTGAAAGGAAGTAATTGGCAATTGTTGGTTACTTGTTTCGCTTTCGCGAAAACGGAATGTTTACAATCATCATGTTAAAGAATTACTTTTTAATAGTAATTTGACATAGCAACCGATTCTTTATTTTTATCTTAGGTAAAAATAGAATAAAATGGAACTCATAGATATTGTAGAAATAATAATCAAATTAGTAGTGGGCTTGAGTATTCTTAATGTGTGGTTAGTCAATCGTAATAAATTAACACCATGGCGTGGTGGAAATGCAAATAGCATGCAAGAAGAGTTTGCGGCTTATGGTTTATCTAAAAATATGATGATTATTGTTGGAACGCTTAAATGTCTATTTGCAGTTTTATTATTGATTTCTATAATTTTTTCAGTAACAGAATATACAGGTGCTATTGGAATTGCTGTGCTAATGGCAGGCGCTATAATAATGCATTTAAAAATTAATGATCCTATTAAAAAATCATTACCTGCAGGAATATTTCTAATATTGTCATTAATTACACTTTACATTTAAAGTAATTTGATAAATTGATAACAAATGATACTGCTTAAAAATAAAAATATCAAAGCAGGAGACGATTTATAAATTCCGTCTTTAATTTTAAGTCGTACAAGAAAGCCAGCAAGCATTAACAATGCTAATCCTGCAGATGCTACAACACCTACTTTAACGTTGTAGATACCGATTATTAAACCTATTGCACCTAGTAACTGTAACATTCCAGTGATAAGTCTTTGCAGTGTGTTCAGACCAAATCTTGTGAATTCTAATCTCATGTGTTTTGAAAAAAGGCAGGTTGTGCCGAAAAACAAAAAAGAAATTATAGTGAAATAGAGGATCAGATCAAAAGTTTTCATAATCACAAATTAGTGCAAATTACATGTTGCATTTATTACTTTAACCTAGAAAGATAAACAAATGGAATTAAAAGATAATATTGTTAAAGGACTTGAAAAAGATTATGAAAGACTTCTCGAATTAAAGCAAACTAAGAATAGCGAGCTTGTGATAATGAAATGCGATAAAATAGTGAAAATTAAACCGTAAAAAGCACTATGCATAACAACATACTGTGATAAAATAAGTAAAATCTGCTTTATTTTATCACTAAAGTACTTCTCTAAGAATCATTATAAATGAGTTCTGATTTTGCATCAGATAAAACTATAAACTTTTGCTTTTTAGTGATCTGAAATTTTAGGATTAAGAATTTATCTTCCTTTACTACTACAACTTGCTTGTGTCTTTATTTTTTTCGCTTTCGCGAAAGCGAAATCACAAAAAGATCTTTGACACTTTATATATGTATCCAGCTAGCAACTGTTTCTATAAGATCTAGTGCAGGTGAAGTGGCAAGACACTCTTTACAGCTGGCATACAAAAATAAGCAATCGATAAAATCGGTCAATAAATGAAACAACAAACCTATGCCAATGATGCGGAAAGGTTTGCGTAAAAACAACAAAATGATGTAGAAAGGTATGGCATAATAGCTATGTAAAGGGTGAAAATTAATACTGCATCTGTTTGCTGCAAATACCGGTGTCGCCAGTAAATGGTCTAGATCTATCAACATAGTCGCAAGAAATAGGAGGTAAGCCATTTTCCATTCTTTTCTAAAAAACACCAAAGCTATCAAAAGAGGAAAGCCAAAATGTAAAAAGTAATGCGTAAAAGTTTGCATCTATTTAAATGGAATTAGGACTTTATATAATTGATTCACTTTTTAACCTAATGTATAGTTGAAAGAGAGTCTGCTATGATTGGAACTATTTTAAAAAGTAGGATCTGGTTGTCTTCTTTGATCCCATTTGATATCACTTAATGCGCTGGCCTTTATACCGATAAAAAAGAACCAACTATTCCTAGGTCCAATAGGTGTCCAATTAAAACTCATCCTGAAACTTTCTAGATCTCTTTGAAAACGTATGGTACTAAAAGAGATTCCTTTGTTGGCAAAATCATAACCAGTATTTCCACCTATGGACCAGCGTGGCGATAGTTCTACATCACCGCTTACCATTAAACTTTGCTGGTTGATAGCGTTTTGCCTTTGTGCATTGTTGTAGGTCATGGTATAAGCAAAATTCAAATTCCATGGGATTTTAAATCGATAACGATCTTTATTGATATCTACCTCTTGTTCTTCTGGCTCTTGATTTTGTTCTCTACTGTAGTCTATGGATTGACCAAATAAATCATCTGCACGACCACCATTTTGCAACGTTCTATCATTTGCTTTTGTATCTTTTTCTTCTTTCTTGTCTTTTTCAAAGTCTGTGCTGCTTATTCTAAAACTGGTTCTTATTCCAGCTCGTGTAAGTCTCAATAAGCTTCCACCATTATTCACATTAAAAGTGTCGATACGATTGTTATTATTATCTAATGCATAGGGATCTAGATTTGCATCTAGATTGATATCTATATTTTTTGTTATCGGTATCACACCACGTATCTGCAGTGGACTCCAGTTCAAGGAATCACCTGCTAGATTGTAGGATGTATTAAAACTTAAACTTTTGAGAATCTGTATTTTTTTAAGTTCGGTTTTTGTGCTGTCGCGATCGCGCACTTTTGCTTCTATATTATTTTGAACACCTAGAGCAATATTACTAGAGAAATTACGTCCTGGAGCAGCGGCAAAAGAGCCTTGAAAACGACTGTAAAACTGTTCTTCTCTTCCAGGAGCATCAAGTCCTTGTTCTGTTACTAATCTATCATAATATTGCTCAAAACTAGGATTTGCCGAATAAGAAATATTAGGACGTATGACATGTCTTACAGCTTGTATTTTTGATTCTGGATTTTTTGATTTCCAGCTACCGTAAACTGTAGTTCCTACACTAGCACCATAATTATAGGTGCGGTAAGCATCAAAGCCGTTGATGGTATCTCTAACGGTTTCAAAAACACCGTTATCATTTTCTACTAATCGCTGCCTAAAGGTTTGAAATACCCAGTTTTCATCATAATTGGCATTGGCACTAAAACTAAAATACCCCACCTTAAAGTTGGTCGCAATAGGAATACTGTGTGTTAATCCAGAGATAGCGTTATCAAACATATTACTGGAAAGGAAATCTTCATCGGTCGTAGTAAGTCGATTTTCACCTCTTAAATTGTACTGTAAATTAATGTTTTGAACGATTCCTTTTTTAGTTCCTTCTTTGGGTGCAAAAGGAAAAATTCTCGAGACACTAGCCTGTAGAGTAGGCAAGGTCAGGTTAACAACATTTGTGTTGGTATTTTGATTGTGTGTGACACTGGTACTTATGTTTACTTGAGGTTCTCCAGGAAATGATTTTGAATATGAAACAGAACTACTTAAGTTATTTACTAATGTCGCACTTTGATTCACTTGATTAAAGGATTGCCTGAAAAACTGACTGCTTCCTAAATTGACACTAGCGCTAAATCTGGAATTAGGATTAGATTTAGAATCCTGAGAATGCTGCCAGTTGATGTTGTAACGATTCGTTTGTGCAAAGTCAGAAAAACCACGCTCACTTTGCAATTGGTTTTCATACAAAAATCTTAAACTACCACTGTATTTATAACGCACGCTATAATCACTCTCTACTCTTGCACCATAGCTACCGTTTGTAAAGTAATCACCTAAAACAGTAAGGTCCATATAGTCGTTCACTGCAAAATAATAACCACCATTTTGCAAGAAGTATCCTTGATTATTGTTGTTACCAAAGTTAGGTAGAATAACACCACTCTTACGTTCTGTAGTCATAGGGAAGAATGCAAATGGAAGACCTAATGGTGTTGGAACATCTGCAATGTACATGTTGACTAATCCGGTAACGATTTTCTTCTTAGGAACAAATTTGATCTTACGCGCAAAAAAGTAATACTCTGGATTTTCAGGATTTTTTGAGGTAGTAAAACGGGCATTTTGCATGTAAAAAACCGAGTCGTTTACTTTCTTAGTAGTCTCTGCTAGTACATTAAACTCTCCTTGCGTGGTTCTAGAGTTGTAGGTAATCGCTTTTTGCGAGTCTTTATTGAAAATGATAGAGTCTGGTTTTACCACATTTGCACCTTGGGTGAAAACTGGTTTTTGCTGGTAACCGGTAGAATCTAAAACAATTCCATAGGCAAATACATCACCTGTATTATTATTGATAATAATTTTTCCCGCTTCTATGGTGATATCACCATAAATAACTTTTGCTTCGTTATAAAGAGTAATCGTATTTCCCTTTTTGTCGATGCGTTTGTAATCTTTTGCATAAGATTCAATACGATATTCAAGAAAAGTCTTTGATTTAATAGAATCTTGTGGAACACTATCTTTCTTTACTAAAGGTATTTGAATGACCTCTTCTTTTACCGGTACCTTCTTTTCTTCCTCTTCTTTTTCAGGCACTTCGGCAGGAATAGGAGTCCCATTTTCAGGAAGTTCTTGTGCTATAACGGCAGTGGCACTTGTTAAAAACAGTAGTAATAAAATTATATGCTTAATATGTAAATGCAATCTAGGTTGTACTATTTTCGTTGTTAGAAATGGTCCAGTTTTTGAAACGTCAAAACTACATATAAATTTTAAGCGTTTTTAATAAATCCGCTTTCGCGAAAGCGAACTAATAAACAACACATTCACAACTTATAGTTTGTATATGAAAACGAAGTTATATCTTATTATTGTCTTATTGATCATTCCAATTATATCGATGGCAAATATACCTATCGATTCTACAAAAACGAACGGCAAAAAGCTTTTTACTGTCGTACTAGATGCAGGTCATGGAGGCAAGGATCCTGGAAAGTATGTGGCAAATACAAAAGAGTCTGACATAGCGCTTAAAGTAGTAAAGCTTTTAGGCAAGCAGTTAGAAAGTCATAGGGACATTAAAATTATTTATACACGCACAAAAGATGTATTTGTAGGACTAGATCAACGTGCTGCCATTGCTAATAAAGCAAAGGCAGATTTATTTGTCTCTGTGCACTGCAATGCCGCTGCGGCTACTAGCGCAAAAGGAAATGAAACCTTTGTTTTGGGACTGCATAATAATGCCGCAAACCTAGAAGTAGTGAAACGAGAAAATTCTGTAATTTTATTAGAAGAAAATTATGAAGAGAAATATGCAGGTTTTAATCCTAATGATCCTTCTAGTTTTGCCACTAATTTAATGATACAAGAAGAATATCTAGACAACAGTATTGAACTAGCTGCAAATGTTCAAACAAAATTTGACAAAGACTTAAAACGTAAAAATAGAGGTGTGAAACAAGCAGGTCTTGCGGTTTTAAGACTTTCTTATATGCCTAGTGTTCTTATAGAAACAGGTTTTTTAACCAATAAAGAAGAACGAACTTTTTTAAGAAGTAAGTCAGGTCAAAAGAAAGTAGCCAACTCTATTTACAATGCAGTGCTGGATTATCAAAAGAATAGAGATGTGAACCTCTTTGAAGTAGAAGAGATTGATACCTCTAATGTTGTCCTAGAACCTGTTGCAAATAATACTATATATAAAGTACAGATTAGTGCCAGTGGTAATAAGGTAGAAACAAAATCATATAATTTTAAACAACTACCAGAGATTTCAAGGGAAAAAGAAGGAGGCATTTATCGTTACTTCACTGGAAATTTTTCTTCTTTAAAGCCTGCTTCAGAATTAAGAGCACTAGCGGTTTCAAAAGGTTATACATCAGCATTTATAGTTGTTTACGAGAATGGTATACGCCGTAGGTTGTAATAATTACTAATAAAATGTTAGCCCTTATAAATATCGCTTGTCTTATCTTTACATTCGCAAGAAAGGCTTTTTTATGAAATTCTCTAAAGAAATAAAGGTTGGTATCCTTACAGTTGCTGCCATTGCACTGTTTATTTTTGGATATCAATATTTAAAAGGACGTAATCTTCTAGAAGATGACCGTACTTTTTATGCTGTTTATGATAACGTAGAAGGTCTTACTGCATCTGCTCCAGTTACTATTAATGGATTGCGAGTAGGAAATATTGATAACATTGATTTTTTAGATGGTTCTGGTAGGTTATTAGTAAAGTTTCATGTGAATGAATCTTTCAATTTCTCTTCAGAAAGTGTAGCTTCTGTTTATAGTACTAGTTTAATAGGTGGTAAAGCTTTGGCTATAATTCCTGATTATGATAGTAAAGCAAGACTTGCAAAACCAGGTGATACTTTAAAATCAAACACAGATGACGGTTTTCAAGGTAAAGTAATGGACGAGTTTTTACCTATGAAAGATAAAATCGAGCACATGATAGTAAGTGCAGATTCCGTTTTAACTGCCGTGAACGAAACTTTAAATCCGAAAACTAGGCTAACAATTTCTAGCAGTCTTGAAGAGGTGAACAAAACCTTAGTTCAAATTAGAAAACTTTCTCTAAATGCAAATTCGTTATTGACAGATAATAGAGAGCAGTTGGATAGAACTATTGGTAATTTAGATACTACAACAAAGAATTTTGCTGCTATATCTGATACACTAGCAAAAGTAGAAATTGCGGGAACGGTTAAAGAATTAGAAAGTGCTATTGCAAAGTTTAACATCGTACTGGACGACATTGCATCCGGAAAAGGAAGTCTAGGTAAATTAATGACTGACGATAAACTTTACGAAAATTTAGAAAAGACGACCAGGCAAGCAGAGATGTTGATGCAAGATATCAAATTGAATCCTAAACGTTATGTGCATTTTTCCGTATTTGGAAAAAATCCTGGAGAATATGAAAAACCAGAAGAAAGAGAGAAATAGAAACCAATGGAATACATACCTAATATTATTTTTATACTGCTTCTAGTAGCAGGAATTGGACTTTTTGCTAGTAACATTAAAAAGATGATTCGCAATGTCAAGCTAGGAAAAAAAGTAGATCGTTCTGATAATAAGAAAGAACGCTTTGCACAAATGGCACGCATTGCCTTAGGACAATCTAAAATGGTGCGTCGTCCTGTTGCTGGTATTTTACACATAGTCGTTTACGTAGGATTTGTGATAATTAATATTGAAGTTCTTGAAATAATTATTGATGGAATCACCGGTAGCCATAGAATATTTGCCCCTTATTTAGGTGGTGTTTATGATGTATTGATCGCAGTATTTGAAATATTAGCATTTTTAGTACTGGCAACTGTTGTTATTTTCTGGATAAGAAGAAACGCAATGAATATCAAGCGTTTTACTATGGGAGAATTAAAAGGCTGGCCTAAAAATGATGCTAATTATATTCTTTATTTTGAAGTAGTCTTAATGAGTCTGTTTTTGATCATGAATGCGACAGACTTTATATTACAAACTCGAGATGTTGCTGGTTATGGTCATGGAGGTCAGATTTACGGTTCTTTTCCTATATCTCAATATGTGGCGATACTATTTGAAACCATGTCAGATGGTACTTTAGTTATTGTAGAAAGAACGGCATGGTGGCTGCACATCGCAGGAATACTTGTTTTTCTCAATTATTTATATTGGTCAAAGCATTTACACATCATGTTAGCTTTTCCTAATGTATACTTTGCAAAGTTGACTCCTAAGGGACAGTTGACTAACATGGAAGCGGTAACCAAAGAGGTTAAAATGATGATGGATCCAGATGCAGATCCATTTGCAGCACCAGACCCTAGTGAAGCAGACGAAGTTCCTGCAGCATTAGGAGCAAATGATATTTTTGATCTAGATCAGGTTCAATTGTTAAACGCTTACACTTGTACAGAATGTGGCCGTTGTACGTCAGAATGCCCAGCAAATATTACAGGTAAAAAATTGAGCCCTCGTAAAATTATGATGGATACTCGTGATCGATTAGAAGATGTAGGTGCTGTTATCAATAAAGAAGGAGAATGGAAAGATGATGGTAAAACATTGTTAAACGATTACATTACTACTGAAGAACTATGGGCATGCACCACTTGTAATGCTTGTACAGAGGCTTGTCCTATAGGAATCGACCCATTAGGGATTATCATGGAAATGAGAAGATACCTGGTGTTAGAAAATAGTGCTGCTCCAACAGAATTAAATGGAACGATGAGTAATATTGAAAATAACGGTGCACCGTGGCCATACAATCAGATGGATCGTTTAAACTGGGTAAAAGAATAATTTATGAGTAAAGAGCAATATAAAGATGCATTGAATGAAGACGGATCAAAAGCAAGTCCAGTACTTCAGGAAGGTGTAAAAAATTACCTGATCGATATTGATGGAACGATCACTGAAGACGTCCCTAATGAAGAACCAGAAAGAATGGCTACTTGTAAGCCATTCCCAGACGCTTTGCAAACACTTAATAGTTGGTATGAAAAAGGACATATCATTTGTTTTTTTACATCCAGAACAGAAGAGCATCGCGAGGTTACAGAAAACTGGCTTAATGAGCACGGTTTTAAATTTCACAGCCTTTTAATGGGTAAACCTAGAGGTGGTAATTACCACTGGATAGATAACCATATGGTAAGAGCGACTCGATACACAGGCGAGTTCACGCAATTGGTAGAAAAGGAAGTAACAATAGAAGTTTTTAAAAATCACCAGTAGATGTTAACTGTTTCGCTTTCGCGAAAGCGAGGTTCTTCTAGTAAATAATAGAAGTTAAGATCACTTTTGAATTCAAAGTTTTGAATTCTCAATTAAAAAGATATGAGTAACAATTTAATAGTACCTACAGTAGCAGAATTTATTGCTCAAGGCAAACAACCTGAAGTTTTATTTTGGGTAGGTTGTAGCGGTAGTTTTGATGATAGAGCAAAAAAGATAACCAAAGCTTTTGTAAAACTTTTAAATAAAGCAGGTGTAGAATTTGCTGTTTTGGGAGCAGAAGAAAGCTGTACTGGTGATCCAGCAAAACGCGCTGGAAATGAATTTCTTTTCCAAATGCAAGCCATGATGAATATCGAGGTTTTAAATGGCTATGAGATTAAAAATATTGTAACTGCCTGTCCGCATTGTTTTAATACTTTAAAAAATGAGTATCCAGAGTTAGGTGGTAATTATGAAGTAGTGCACCATACACAATTTCTTAAATCACTTATTTCTGATGGTCGTTTAAAGATTGAAGGTGGGAAATTTAAAGGTAAAAAGATAACATATCACGACCCTTGTTATTTAGGAAGAGCTAACAATGAATATGAAGCACCTAGAGAACTTTTAGAAAAACTAGATGCTGCTCTTGTAGAAATGAAACGCAGCCGTCGCAACGGTTTATGTTGCGGTGCTGGTGGTGCTCAAATGTTCAAAGAGCCTGAAGAAGGAAATAAAGACATCAATATAGAACGTACAGATGAAGCGATTGATACTGGTGCAGAAATTATCGCCGCTGGTTGTCCTTTCTGTAATACGATGATGACAGATGGTGTTAAAGCAGCAGAAAAAGAAGGCAAAGTAGAGGTGATGGATATCGCAGAGTTAATCGTAAGCGCACAAGATTTGTAATATTGTGAAACAAAAATTAGATTACAAAAGTATCGTATTGTCTGGCTCTTTCGGCGGATTGGTCTATGCGATAATTATGTCTATTTTCTATCAGTTCACAGAAGAAAGAGGTTTCAATATTGTCAAGTTTGCTATTGATTTTCTTTTGTTTGGTCTCTTAATTGCTGGAATAATCTGGTGGTCTATGAGAAAAGAGAAAAAGAATAATAAGAAATGAGTTTATTTGATTTTAAAAAAGTGCCTGTTAAAACTAGATTGATCTATGGTTTGTTAATGGCTATTTTATCGCCATTTTTTGTGTTTTTAATTAATTCATTTTTATTAGATACCGCTTACGGCATTTATTTTTACGTTTACATGGCTGTAATCATGTTTATTGTAGGATTTTTCACCATAAAATTAAGGCCTAATAACAATAAAGACTAGTATTATGAATAGCTATAAATCAATTTTAGACTTTATAAGAATTAATATAAAAACTAGAGTTATTTATGGATTGATATATGGGGCGGCTGTTACTTTATGTACCTTTTTTGCAGATTTTATTTTTGATCTTTCAGATTTGGGTTGGGATTATTATTTAGCTTCATTTCTTGGAATGTCAATATTCGGTTTTTTCTTTGCAGGAATTGCACTAAAAAAGAATTTCTAATTGATCGTATAAAAAGTAATTACAGCAACGCTTACCTTTAGACTTTTAGGACAATTGGTTATAATATTTGCTGTTATTTTGTTTTTTTATAATTAGTCATTTATTAATAAAATGTAAGACAATGAAAGATACTGTTGAACCAAGATCATTAAAATCTATCTTTGCCATAGGTATTGCTACTGGTTTTTTTTTATGCATCTGGAATGGCGCTTTTTGATTACCTAGATGGTTCTACTTTTCATATTTATAAGTTTTTATTTCATTTCATATTCTTTGGCTTCTTTATGGCAATTGCCTTTAGAAAAAAAGTAACAAAAAAATAAACTATGCACGCAAATTTTAAAGATCTTCCAGACGATTCAAGAGTATGGATCTATCAAGCAAATAGACCGTTTACCAACGACGAATTAAATGAGTTGAAACCACAAATGGATAATTTCCTAGAGAAATGGACCGCACACGGGCTAAGTTTAAAAGCTGGTGTAGAATACCCATATAATCGTTTTATTGTTATAGGATTAGATCAAACAGAAGCTGGTGCTACAGGTTGTTCTATAGATGCATGTGTGCGTTTTATACAATCTGTAGAGAAAGCATATAACATTGATTTAATGGATAAGATGAATGTAACTTTTAAAAATGGACAGTATGTTGCCCATAAGGAACTTTCTGATTTTAAAGCAATGGCAAAGGCAAAATCAGTATCTCCTAATACCATTGTATTTAATAATCTAGTAGAAACCGTAGGAGAATACAAAGAACACTGGGAAGTACCTGCTAGCGAGAGCTGGCATTCACGATTCTTTTAGATAATTTATAAGTTTAAGATTTTATATTTATGAATTGAAAATATCTTTTAATTATTATCTCTAGTGTGATCGCAGTTGCCACTATTTTTATTGTAATGGCAAATATTAAAAATAGTAACAATTCAGAAAAGTGCCTAGAAACTGCAGAGATGCTTTGCCCAGATGGGATTAAATCATACCAACATCGTTATAATTTTTTTGAAGGAGATATTTGTAAATGTGAGTGTTCGTAATCTTACTTTTAGTTCATAAAACAGTTCAAAAACCAGCCTAAATTAGGCTGGTTTTTATTTATATGTAATAATTGTTACGTAAAGACGTTTTTATATTGTTTAATTTTACCTCAATATTAAAACATAACCCATGAACAAAGTATTCTTAATACTATCCCTATTTTTTCTGTCTATCAATTCTATGAATGCTCAAGAATGGATCACTGACTTTTCAAAAGCAAAGAACATTGCAAAGGAAGAAAATAAGGTAATTATTTTAGTTTTTCAAGGTTCTGATTGGTGCGCACCCTGCATTAAATTAGACAAAGAGGTATGGAGTACTGATATTTTTAAACAACATGCCACAGAAAATTATGTTATGCTGCAAGCAGATTTTCCAAGAAAAAGGAAAAATGGATTGTCAAAGGAACAAAGTAAAGCAAATGCTCTGCTGGCAGATAAATATAATCCTCAAGGTTTTTTCCCTTTTGTAGTTGTTCTAGATACTACTGGTAAAGTTTTGGGCAAAGAAAGTTATAAGAAAGTTGGTGCAGAAGGTTTTATCAAAATTATAGATGGATTTAAAGGTTAATTTTAGAGTAGTTGTTTTCTTTTTATTTCTAAGTGTTTCTTCATTAAGTGCACAAGGAACTTTTAAGCGTACCTTAAAATTAATGGGTAGTCGCTTTGATATTACTGTAGTTGCAAACAATGAAGAGCTAGGAGAAAAGTCCATGGATGTTGCTATAGCTGAGATCAAACGCATTGAAAATTTAATTTCTTCTTGGGATCCCAAATCTCAAACTTCTGAAGTTAATAGAAACGCAGGTGTTAAAGCTGTTAAAGTCGATAAGGAATTATTCAACTTAATTAAAAGAGCCATTTCCATTTCAAAACTGACTGATGGAGCATTTGACATCAGTTATGCGTCTATGGACAAAATTTGGAAGTATGATGGAAGCATGAAGGAAATGCCATCTGATCAACTTATTAGCGCTTCTATTTCAAAAGTTGGATTCAAAAACATTATATTAGACGAAATAAATTCTACCGTGTTTTTGAAATTAGAAGGAATGAAAATTGGTTTTGGTGGCATAGGAAAAGGATATGCAGCAGATAAAGCTAAAGAGTTATTGAAGTCTAAAGGTATTACTGCTGGTATAATTAATGCATCAGGAGATATGAACACTTGGGGAAAACAGCCTAATGGAGAAGAGTGGAAGGTAGCTATCACAAATCCTATGGATAAGAATAAGTCCTTTGCATTACTTCCTATTTCTAATGGAGCAGTTGTTACATCGGGCAATTATGAAAAGTTTGTAACCTTTAATGATACGCGATATTCTCACATAATCGATCCTAGAAATGGTTATCCATCTACAGGTATTATAAGCGTGACAGTTTTTTCTCCCAAAGCAGAACTTGCTGATGCACTTGCGACTTCTGTATTTGTGATGGGCAAAGAGGTAGGATTGAATAGGATTAATCAATTGCCAAATATTGAATGCATCATCATTGATGAGCAGGGTAATGTAGTCACTTCGAACAATATTAAAATAGACAAATTATGATGAAAAATATAGTGATTCTAATCCTGGTCATTCTCTCGCTAAGCAGCTGCGTAGTGGTTAAAGAATATGAAAAGGTAAATCTTAATGATCCAGACATGGTTCTAGGAGATAAAAAAGCAGATCGTAACATTGCAACTGCTCATTCTTATAGAGAAGCAGCAGTAGGTGCTAATGGAGGTAAAACAGGTGGCGGCTGCGGCTGTAATTAAATGATGAAAAATAAACCAATACTAATGACACTATTAAGTGTCATATTTCTATTAACCTTTACCACAGTAAAGGCACAAGAAATAGAAAATAATACTCAGACTTATAAAAAGCGAGTTTTAGAAACAGCCGAAATAGATTTTTTAACAAGTACTTATACTCAAGATGGAGATAATGCCGCAGTAAGCGGTGGAATAGGTACAGAAGAGTTAAATGATGTAACAGCTACATTTATAGTAGCTATTCCTTTAAATGATGATGACGTATTAACCATAGATGCCGGTGTTAGCGCTTATACTTCGGCATCTTCTAGTAATGTAGGACCTTTTGATGATGGCCCTGCCAGTCCTTTTCAAGCATCTTCTGGTGCGTCTAGTGGCGATTTATGGGCAAATATGACAGGTAATTATTCTCATAGTTCTGACGATCGCAATAAAATATGGAGTGCAAAGGCTTCCGTATCTTCAGAGTATGATTATTTTTCTTTAGGCCTTGGCGGAAGCTATACAAGACTATTTAATGAAAAAAATACCGAGTTGAGTGTGAATGCAAATGTGTTCTTAGACAGTTGGAAAATCATTCATCCTACAGAGTTAAGATCTTTTGGAACCAATGGAAATGGATTAGCTGCAGAATTATTTACAAGAAATACCATCACAGGTAATGCTAATTATAATCCTAATTTTAATGAAATCTCTGATAAAGGACGTAATTCCTATTCTTTAGGACTAGGATTCTCTCAGATATTACATAAAAATGTTCAAGGTTCTTTATCACTAGATTTAATTCAACAGCAAGGATTATTGTCCACACCTTTTCAAAGAGTCTATTTTAGTGATGTTGCAGACTCATTTATAGATGAATTTCAACTTGCTGATGATGTTGAAAGACTCCCAGATTCTAGAACTAAAATCGCTGTCGGTGGTCGTTTAAACTGGTACCTAACTGAGCGGTTTGTATTACGTTCTTCTTACCGCTATTACACTGATAATTGGGGGATTGACTCACATACACTAAGTCTTGAAGTACCTATAAAGTTAACTGATAAATTAACGGTCTACCCTTCTTATCGATTTTATAATCAGACTGCTGCAGATTATTTTGCACCTTATGAAGAGCATCTTTCTACTCAAGAATTTTATACCTCAGATTTTGATCTTTCAGAATATCAAGCAAATCAATATGGTTTAGGTTTGACGTACACTGATATATTTACTAAGCTCCATATTTCAAAATTTGGACTAAAAAGCATTGATGCTAAGTTTGTAAAATACGATCGAGATACCACCTTTAATTTTACCATGATTAATCTAGGTGTTAAGTTTGTTTCTGATTAATAATCGGTTCATAAAACAGTTCAAAAACCAGCCTAAATTAGGCTGGTTTTTTTATGTCATGCCTTTGTTTTTCGGTATCTTTCGATTGAGGAATGATTTTTGGTTTCCCTATGAAAATGCAGGAAAATAATATGAAATTTAAATATGCTTTTAGGCTTTTTGTGGTATTCGCTTTCGCGAAAGCATACACTTCACAAGCACAATTAACAAGTAATGAGCCACTTATAGCAAAGGACTCTATCGCACAGATGAAATGGGTGGATAGTGTCTACAACAGCTTATCTCCTAAGGAAAGAATCGGTCAATTATTTATGGTCGATATGTTTTCCAATAAGGGAAAAGCGCATGCAGACAACGTGCGCAAATTAGTAGAAAACTATAAAATAGGCGGTATTATCTTTTCAAAAGGTGGACCAGTTCAACAAGCCTATTTAACAAACGAGTTACAATCTAAATCTAAAACGCCCTTATTAATTGCAATGGATGCAGAATGGGGACTTTCTATGCGACTGGACAGTACGTATGCTTTTCCATGGAACATGACACTAGGTGCAACACCAGGGAAACAATCCAGTTATGAAGTGGGAAAACGCATAGGTGAACACTGTAAACGATTAGGTGTACATATTAATTTTGCTCCTGATGTAGATATCAATACTAATCCGTTGAATCCTATTATTGGAAATAGAAGTTTTGGTGAAGACATGTATAACGTGACAAATAAAGCTGGTGCGTTTATGAAAGGAATGCAAAGTACGGGAACACTGGCTTGCGCAAAACATTTTCCTGGTCATGGTGATACGGATACGGACAGTCATAAAACACTACCTACAGTAGACTTTAGCGCGCAGCGTATTGATAGTGTAGAATTATATCCTTATAAAAAACTAATTGATGAAGGAATGGCTAGCGTGATGGTAGCTCATTTAAACATCCCTAGTTTAGAACCTAGAGCTGGTTATCCTACCAGTATTAGTGAAAAAGTAGTTACCGACTTATTGAAATCAAGATTAGGATTTAAAGGTTTAATTTTTACTGATGCTTTAAATATGAAAGGGGCAAGTAACTTTAGCGCGCCTGGTGAGATAGATTTGCAAGCCTTTAAAGCTGGAAATGACGTACTGCTCATTTCAGAAAATGTTCCAAAATCTATTGATAAAATCGCCGCCGCAGTGGCAGCTGGAGAAATAACTGAAGAGCGATTAGCTCATTCGGTTAAAAAGATTTTAATGTCTAAATATATTGTAGGACTTCATAAATATCAACCTGTAGTTGTATCGAGTTTAATACAAGATTTAAATACAGAACGAGATGATATAGTTTATGAAAATGCCATTTCAAAATCCATTACAGTTCTAAAAAACTCAAAAGGAATTCTACCTATTCAGAATTTGGAGACTAAAAAAATCGCTTACGTAGAACTAGGTGATGATTCTGGAGAAGTATTTTTTAATGAATTGAATAAGTATACCAAGGTCGATCGAGTGAAAGGAACAAAGCTTGATGGTTTGCTTAAGAGCTTAGAAAGCTATAACACTGTGATTATAGGTTTACATAGAAGTAATGATAATCCATGGAAATCTTATCAATTAAAAGAACGTGAGTTAACCTGGTTATATGAAATTGCTAGAAAGCACGATGTGATCTTTGACGGTTTTGTAAGACCTTATATGCTCGATCAACTTAAGACGATTAAAAATTTTGAAGGTATTTTAATGTCTTACCAAAACAGTGAGTGGAGTCAGAAGGTAAGCGCTCAAATTATTTTTGGTGCTAGAGATGCGGTTGGGAATTTACCTGTAAGTTCTGGTTTGTTTCAAGTAAATGATGGTTTAAAAGTCAATCATATTAAACGTTTAAGTTACGGAAACAATCCATCTAGTGTTGGTTTTGATCCTAGTATGATAGCAAAAATAGATAGTGTTGCAAGGCATACCATAAATGGAAAAGGAGCACCTGGAATGCAAATTTTAGTCGCACGCCGTGGTAAAGTAATTCTTAATAAAAGTTATGGGCATCATACTTATAGCAAAAAAGATGCGATAACGGGAACTGATGTCTATGATATAGCATCTGTGACAAAAATTCTAGCAACATTACCTTTAGTTATGGAACTGGAAGAAAAAAATGTTCTTTCCTTAGATGATGCTATTTCTAAATTAGATCCAGATCTCAAAAGCACAAATAAAGAACAGATAACAATTAAACAAATGCTTTCTCACTATGGAAGATTAAAACCATGGATTCCTTTTTATGTGTATACACTAGATTCTGTAACTAACAAACCATCTAGTAAATACTATAGTAATGGATCAAAGGCAAGTTTTAAGATTCCTGTAGCAGCAGGTTTGTTTACAAATGACCAAGTTCAAGACACGATTTTTGATCGCATCATAAGAAGTGATTTAAGTACAGATTTAGAATACAAATACAGTGACTTGCCTTATTATTTAATGAAAAAGTATATAGAAAAGCATTACAATAAGAACCTGGACCAATTAACGCAAGATCATTTTTATACATCTTTAGGTATGAATAGAACAGGTTATTTGCCTTTAAATAAGTTTCCTAAAGATCAGATCGTACCTACAGAAGAGGATACAACTTTCAGAAATCAATTAATACATGGTTATGTTCATGATCAAGGTGCTGCGATGCAAGGTGGCATCGGTGGACATGCCGGAGTTTTTTCTACTGCAAATGATATTGCAAAGATGATGCAAATGTATCTTCAAGGTGGTTATTATGGAGGAAGACAATACCTAAAGCAAGAAACTATTGATAAGTTTAATACTTGCTATTATTGTGAAAATCATGTGAGAAGAGGTGTAGGTTTTGATAAACCACAATTAGAAGATTCAGGTCCTACTTGTGGTTGTGTGGATAGAAGTAGTTTTGGTCACAGTGGTTTTACTGGTTCTTATACTTGGGCAGATCCAGATAAGGAAATAGTATATGTTTTTTTATCAAATAGAGTACATCCAGATGCTAGTAATAGATTTATTATTACAGAAAATATTAGAACTAACATTCAACAAATTATTTATGACTCGATCATAGACTAAAAAACGAATAAATGAAACTAGCCATAGTTTGTTATCCTACCTTTGGTGGTAGTGGAGTAGTAGCAACCATGTTGGGAACAGCACTTGCAGAAAGAGGTCATGAGGTACATTTTGTTACCTATAAACAACCAGTGAGACTAGATTTACTGGCTAGAAATATATTTTTCCACGAGGTAAATGTGGAGGAATACCCACTTTTTCATTACCAACCATATGATCTGGCACTTTCCAGCAAATTGGTTAATGTGGTTCAAGAATATGGAATAGAATTACTGCATGTACATTATGCCATTCCTCATGCATATGCAGGTTACATGGCGCAACAAATGTTAAAAGATGAAGGAATAACGATACCAATGGTGACCACTTTACATGGTACAGATATTACTTTAGTAGGTAATCATCCAGTTTATAAGCCTTCAGTAACTTTTAGCATCAATAATAGCGATGTTGTGACTTCAGTTTCTGCTAGTTTAAAGCGCGATACTTTAGATCTTTTTAATATTTCTAAGCAAATAGATGTGGTTCCTAACTTTATTGATATGTCTTTATATAAGACAGAATTTAAAGATTGTGATCGCACGGTCATGGCATTTCCTCAAGAACGTATCATTACTCATATTAGCAATATGCGACCGGTAAAACGTATTATGGATGTGGTCAAAATTTTTGAATTGGTTGAAAAAGAAATTCCTGCAATTTTGATAATGGTAGGTGACGGACCAGAGCGTTTTGCAGCAGAAGAATATGCAAATAAATCTGGATTAAAAATGAAAATTAAATGGGTAGGAAACAGTAGAGAAATAGACCGTATTCTGTGTTTTTCTGATTTGTTTTTATTACCATCAGAGAAAGAAAGTTTTGGTCTTGCAGCTCTTGAAGCTATGGCAAATCGCACACCGGTTATTTCTACTAATACTGGTGGTCTTCCAGAGGTAAATGAAGATGGTGTTTCTGGTTTCACTAGTGACGTAGGAAATATTGAAGAAATGGCTGCAAATGCAGTTAAAATATTAAAAGATGATCATGTATTAAATGATTATAAAAATGCCGCTTTCGCGAAAGCGGAACAATACGACATATTAAACATAATACCACAATATGAAAAATTATACGATACTGTTCTTGCTGACACTAAGTCTATTTAGTATTAGTTCTTGCAATAGTAAAAAGGATATAGCAAATCAAACATTAAAGTCAAATGCTGAAGACTATCTAGTTCTAGTTGAGAGTAGCAATATCAATGTTGTAGAAGAGAAGTCAATAATTATCGATAATCAAAGAGATCTTATCGCGTTTTATGAGCAACTTAATGCCACTAGATCACCAGCTTTTGAGGTTCCTGTTGTGAATTTTAAAGCACAATCTCTAATTGTGGTAAGTATGGGAGAAAAAAACTCAGGCGGATTCACAGTTACTGCGCCACAATTTATTGAAGAAGGAGAAGAAACTTACTATAAGTTTAGATACCAATTTCCTGCAAAAGGCAGTATGGTAACGATGAGTATGACTACACCAGGTATAGTAATTCTAGCCAACCAACCATCTGATAAAATTTCCATTAGAATAAGCAAAAAGTAAGTCCAAAAAAAACGGCGATCTGAAAGGATCGCCGTTTTTGAATAAGAAATTAATTCATTTAAAACTGATATCTTATACCTAAGGCAATATCTAAATCATTTCCATCTCTAAAGTCACCAAAATAAAATTCTGGTCTTACATCTAAAGAGATCAATAAAGGTAGATCAAAATTGTACTCAATTCCTACTTGACCAGCAGCAAAAATGAATGTCTCAGAATCATCGTTAAAGTTTCCTCTCGCAGGGAAATCATCATCAAGACTTATTGTACCAACTCCAGCACCAGCACCAGCATACCAGTTAAAGCCACCTTCAATATTCCATAACCATTGGTACATACCAGTTGCTTTAAAACCATCAAAGTTATCACCGTTTTCATAACCTAAATCAATTTCTAAACGGTTGTTACCACTCAATGCTCTTTGATAAGAAATTTCTGTTCCAAATCCATCACCATCACCAGCTCTTATTCCGATTGCGTTTTTAGATACTTCTTGAGCATTTGTTATTGTTAATGTAATTACAGTCAGTAATAACGTTAAAAATATTTTTTTCATCTTTTTTTATTTTGAACAAAATTGATTTTTTCAGTTCAATATAATTCTCATTATTTGTTAAATAATTTAGGCCATAATTATAAAAATTGTTAAAAACTATCCTTCAAAACCATCATCACCATCATCGTCGTTAGATCGGTTTCCTCGATCACGTTTCTTTTGCTGATTGAAACGATATACAAAGCTCAAATTGACTTGTCTTTCTCTCCATTGAAACTCGCTAGAAGATATGAATGAGTCTGTGGTAACCGTACTTTGTCTAATACGGCTATTAAATAAATCGCTCACATTCAAAGAGATTGTCGCATCATCACCTAGTATATCTTTACTTGCTGCTAGATTCATTGTAAAAATCCCATCGTTACTACCTTGTGCACTGGTACTTGCACCTCGATAATTCATACGAGTTTGCAAATCAATACCAGACGGTAAACTAAATTTTTGATTTAGTCTTGCAAAATAACTTGTATTGTCAAAATCAAAATTTTGATTTACTAATTCATCATCAATTATTATATCTATATCACCTTCTGATGTTTCTCTAAATAAATTAAAGTCAGAATTGATCGTCCACCACTTAAAAGGTCTGTAAGTAAGAGTTAGCTCATACCCAACACGGTTTTGTGTAGAAAGGTTTACCGGAGAGCGGCTTATTACAGGATCTCCATTATCAGTGTTTTCACCTGTTTCTCTTTGAATAAATTCCCAATTATCAGTACTGCGATTGAAGTACACAGATGTTGCAAGTGTAAATTTAGTCCATCGTCTCAAATAACCTAAGTCTAGAGCGTTTGTAAATGTTGGGTCTAAATCTACATTTCCTTGAAAAACGTTAGACTCACTAGACCTACTAGGAAATGGGTTTAAAAATCTTCCACGAGGTCGTCTTACTCTTCTATTGTAACCTAATGTTATATTTTCTCCGTCTTTAATCTCATAACCTAAATTAACAGTAGGGAAGAGGCTACCATAATCTTTATTGTCTTCACTATTTGTTGTTGCTTGTTTGATTACTACATTAGTTTGTTCAAACCTCAAACCAGCAAGAAAAGAGAACTTTCCTAATTCTTTACCGAACTGCCCATAAAACGCGTTTACCAATTCCTCATAATCAAAGGTATTATTAAGGCCTAGGTCCGGAACTATAGGACCAACTGGAAAACCTCTCTGTTCTTCAAGATAAAAAGTATTTGAGATATCACGGTAATTCCCTCTATATCCAGCTTCCCATTGAGTATCTTCTCCTATAGGAAGTTCATAATCTACTTGAACGTTTACGTTTTTTTCGTCTTCGTTGCTCACTGTTCTTTCCACATCATTTATGGTATTTGTTGTAGTTTCTGTTTCAATGATGTCTGCAAATTGATCTTCGATAGAAGTAGAGTACTGTAAAGTAGCATTGATCCTTTGACCATTATCATCTAGATCATTTTTATAATCTAGAGAGTATTGAATTCTTGTATCGTCCTCAGCTTCTTCTTCAATTCGCTCAGTAGCTTCATTGAGGTTTCTATTATCATCTAATCTTTCAATAATGTTGGTACTAACATCATCATCATTACCTTTTCTGTAAACCACGTTTGCTACAATACTTGATTGATCATCAATAAAGTATTCAGCACCTATACTTGTGAAAAAGTTTCGGCCTAATCTATCAAAATCTCTTTGTTCATTCACAAACTTATTTAATGCTGTAGATCCAAAGTACTCTGTATTGCTAGAAGCGTTTCCTGGACGTTCTCTATATCTAAATCCGGTATTTGTAAAAAAGTTCCATTTGTCAGTTCTGAAGTTACCGTTAAATGAAGATCCTAATTGCGGATTGTAGCCAGCATCTAATTGTAATGTTCCATTAAATCCAGTTAATTTATTTTTTCTAAGAATGATATTCAAAATTCCTGCTGTTCCTTCGGCATCATATCTTGCACTTGGTGAGGTTATTACTTCTACTTTTTCAATGGCATCTGCAGGAATTTGTCTCAATGCCTCAGCACCATTAAAACCTACGAGAGCACTTGGCCTACCATCAATTAAGATAGTTACGTTATCATTACCTCTTAAAGCAACATTTCCTTCTACATCTACCGATACTGAAGGAACATTATCTAAGACATCACTGGCACTACCACCACGTACTGTAAGATCTTTTCCTATGTTGTATATTTTTTTATCTAATCTTATGTCAACAGTCGTTTTCTCAGCAACAATAACTAAAGTATCTAGCTCTGCAACATCAATTTCTAGTGAGATTGTACCGTAATCTTTATCTTCAGTGATCACCTGATTTTCTTTAACAACACTTTTGAATGTGATGTATTCCCATCTAATAGTGTATGTTCCAGGAGTAATTTTAAAAGAATAATTACCATCTAAATCAGTAACACCGCCTTGTGGTAGTTTTTCTGGATTTTTACTAATAAATGATACCGTGGCAAATTCTAAAGGGCTACCAGAATTCTTATCAATTAATTTTCCTTTAATAGTAATAGGGTCGGAAACTTGTGAGTAACTAATTGACACCATCAGCAGCATCAGGAAAGTAAAAATCTTATTCATAACAGTTTTAAAGTTTTCTTTAGGACTCTAAAACTATTAGAAGGGTTAATCGATGTTTACTAAACTTAAGTTAAAGCTCGTCACTAGGTATTTCTTTGCTATCTTCCATTAGGAATGCTTTAAGAAAAGCATCTAAATCACCGTTAAGAACAGCATCTACATTTCCAGTTTCATGTCCAGTTCTCACATCTTTAATTAGTTTATAAGGGTGTAATACATAATTGCGTATTTGAGAACCCCATTCTATTTTCATTTTTCCAGCTTCAATTTCTTTTCTAGCGGCATTACGTTTTTGTAATTCAATCTCAAAAAGCTGTGACTTTAACATTTGCATTGCTTTTTCCCGATTTTCAAGTTGTGAACGCGTTTCAGAATTATGGATCACTATACCAGATGGATGGTGCGTTAAAATAGCCTTGGTTTCTACTTTATTCACATTTTGCCCACCAGCACCACTAGATCTAGCAAAATCCCAATTAATATCTGCTGGATTGATATCAATTTCAATAGAATCATCTGCTAATGGGTAAACGTATACCGAGGCAAAAGAAGTGTGACGTTTTGCATTAGAATCAAATGGTGAGATACGTACTAATCTATGAACACCATTTTCACTTTTTAACCAACCAAAACTATAATCTCCCTCGATTTCTAGTGTTACTGTTTTTATACCAGCCACATCACCAGATTGAAAATTGAGCTCTTTTACTTTATAGCCATTTTTTTCTGCCCACATCATGTACATTCTCATCAACATTTCTGCCCAATCACATGATTCTGTTCCACCAGCACCAGCAGTAATTTGAAGAACAGCACTCATATCATCACCTTCATTAGAAAGCATGTTTTTAAACTCTAACTTCTCAATAAGATCATTTGCTGCATCGTATTTTGTAACAACATCTTGTTCACTAGCTTCATCTTCTTTAAAGAATTCAAAAAGAACTTCAAGGTCTTCTGTTAGAGTCACCGCAGCGGCATAATCGGTAGTCCATTGTTTTTTATTACGTAGTAGTTTCATGATGACTTCTGCATCTTTAGGCTTGTTCCAAAAATCAGGAGAAAAGGTTTTTTCTTCCAGATTTGTGATTTCAACTTGCTTGGCATCAATCTGTAGGTAACTTTTTAACTTTTGAACTCGTTCCTGTAATTCTTTAACCTGTTCGGCAGTAATCATAATGTTTTTTTCGACTCTTGCAAAAATAGAATTAAATTCTTAGCTATTATCACAGTCTATATAAGGTATAGAGATTATTTTTATCTCGCTTTCGCGAAAGCGGAACTTTTACAATAATTATTACATTTTAAAATGATGTAGAATGTCCATAGTCATAGTTATGATTGTGGTATAATAAATTTAAAAAAATGATTGATTTAAGAAGTGATACGGTAACTAAACCATCAAAAGGTATGATGGAAGCGATGTTCAAAGCACAGGTAGGTGATGATGTTTATAAAGAAGATCCAACAGTTAACGAACTAGAAAGACGTGTGGCAGAAATGTTTGGTATGGATGATGCACTATTTTTTCCTACTGGAAGTATGGCAAATCAGGCTGCTATAAAAATGCATACACAGCCTGGAGAGCAATTAATTTGCGATAAATACGCGCATGTTTATAATTATGAAGGTGGCGGCGTTTCTTTTAATAGTGGTGTTTCTTGTAAGTTGATTGATGGTGATAGAGGTATGGTTACTGCTGCTCAAATAGAAGCGGCTATTAACCCACCAGATTTTTATCACAGTCCTTTAACTACTTTAGTATGTTTAGAAAACACTACAAACAAAGGTGGTGGAGCATGTTATGATCTACAAACTTTTCAGGCAATTAAAGCGGTTTGTACAAAACATGGGTTAGGATTACATCTGGATGGTGCACGTTTGTGGAATGCGCTAGTAGCTACCGGCCAGAACTCTAAAGATTATGGTGACATCTTTGATACTGTATCGGTTTGTTTTTCAAAAGGTATGGGAACACCATTAGGAACAGTTCTAGCTGGTAAAAAAGAGATCATGAAAAAAGCTATGCGAGTGCGTAAAGTTTTAGGAGGAGGAATGCGACAAATAGGTTTTATGGCTGCAGCAGCAAATTATGCACTTGATAATAATATAAAACGTTTAAAAGATGATCATCAAAGAGCAAAAGAGCTAGGTGATGCGCTAACCACTTTACCTTATGTAATTAAGGTGGAACCAGTAGAGACGAATATTGTCATTTTTGAAGTAAAGGATGAAACAGCGATTATGGATTATTGTACTTCCAATGATTTAATTATTAGTAATATGGGGCAAGGAAAGCTAAGATTAGTCACACATTTAGATTATAATCATGATAATCATTTAAAGATTATTCAATTATTAAAGAGTTTTATTTAATATTTTGTTGTTCAATGTTTGTAGTACAAGTTGTCAGATTTTAAGGACGTTTTAACTAATCAGTATATTTTTCACTTGTTTTTTAAATAGATGAGCAAGCGATTTATGGACCTTGCAAAACAAGCTATAAACCATTAGAAATGTGCCACAAATAAAAAAATTAGTACTATCCCTAGTAGCAATCATGGCCGTAAGTTTTGCTTACGCACAAGATTTACCTACTAATACAGAACTAGGTAAATGTTACGTACGTTGTACAACACCTGATGTTTATGAAAATGAAACGGTAAGCTTTGTATTAACTTCTGTTTATAAGAACTTAGAAGTTGTTCCTGCCACTTATGAAACGGTTAAAGAAAGAGTAATGATTAAACAGGCTTCTGAGAAGTAGAGAGTAATTCTTGCTACTTATCAGACAGAAACAAGAACTTATGTAAAGATACAAGCAGGTTCAATGATTACAACTACTGCAGCAACTTTTGGCATAACTGATAAAGATGTTGAGGTTAAGCCAGCTTATGCACAACGGGAAATGAGTTCTGTACCACCAGCTGAGTATACTTCTTCTAACCCAGATGATTGTCGTTACTGGTGTTATAAAGGTTACCCAGCAGAATACACTACTGTTTCTTTAACTACTCTTGCAAGTGATGCATCTTTTGATCGTACGGCTACTACAGAACAAACAGCAACCTATTCTGTACTTGTACTAGACCAATCGGCAAGAGGTGAAGAGATTGAGATCTCTGCAGAATATGCAAACATTACTAAGACTGTTTTAAAGTCTGATGTTACTCCTACTAAAGAAACTTTGCCTTCTACTTCTTAAACAGTATCACGTAATAAATTAGTTTCTAAAGGTGGTCTTACTGTATGGTCGGAAGTTGATTGTAAATTAGTAGAGTACAATGGTCTTGCCATCAACTGGAGAACAACTAGCTCAACGCTAACTGCAGCCGATAAAGCTGAAATTGATGCAAAGTTATAAATTGTATTGAATGGTACTGAAGGTTCTAAAGTTGAAGTTGCTTCTCATACTGACTCTAGAGGTTCTAGAACTTCTAATCAAGCTTTATCTGAAAGACGTGCACAGTCTGTTGCTAATTATTTAATCTCTAAAGGTATTAATTCTTCTCGAATCGTAGCAAATGGCTATGGTGAAACTCGTTTGAAGAATCGTTGTGCTGATGGTGTTTCTTTTACTGAGCGTGAGCACAGAGCAAACCGTCGTACTGAATTCCGTTTGATCAACAACTAATAGTCTACTATTATTTACTTAAACCAATTATAAAGGCTGTCAGAGATGACAGCCTTTTTTTGTGTAATATTTTAGAATGCAATTTTTTCTTACAATTCTAACAATTTCTGATCTACATAAATTTTTAAGTCTTCAATAAACACTCTAAAGTGCTGCTCTAGCTCGTTATAATACTTGATCAAATCTATTGGAGCAAAATTCATTTTACTTCTTCCTTTAGTTCTATGATTCATTTGATCAAAGATTCTTGAAATTCCTTCAACGGTTGCATAACTATGCAACCAATTTTGTTCTATCATATAAGGCAAAAATCGCTTAACCTTTTCCGGGAGAATGTCATGTGTTTCTTTAAGATCTTTATAAAAGTCATTCACATAATCTAATAATGGTGTTGCATGAAAATCTAACCAGTTTGCAGCTAGAAAGTGATCATAATAAATATCTACAATAACACCACTCCAGTGTCCATATTCTTTCCTAATAAGATCTTTACTTTGCTTAACCACAGCATGCTTATCAGTATAAGTATCTATATGTCTATGTAGTATTATTCCTTGCGCTACACGATCGGGAAACATGCTAAAATCTTTTCCTCTTACAGAATCTGCAATAAAATTACCTATTCTCAATTCTTTATCTTCTTTAGAAAGGTATATGTGAGCAAGGTAATTCATTTATTAAAGATGTTTTATGGTGCAAATAGCTTGAATTGAAATGCTTTATTAGTCGAAAGGTCTTTTGTTATTAAACACACTTAAACGAAATACTTTCTTTCTAATTTTAATAGTATTATGATCGTCTAACTGGTAAATATTTTTTAGATAGATTACTTTTGTTGTAAATGTAAACCAATAAAAACATAGAATGACTCTTATAAAATCTATTTCAGGAATACGTGGTACTATAGGTGGTGAACCTGGTGAAAACTTAACGCCACTTGATGCTGTTAAATTTGCTAGTGCCTATGCAGTATGGATAAAAGCAAATTCGGGAAAATCAGCACCAAAGGTAGTTATTGGAAGGGATGCGAGATTGAGTGGATCGATGATACAAGCGTTAGTACAAAACACATTAATAGGAATGGGTTGTCATATTGTTGATTTAGGCCTGAGTACAACACCTACGGTTGAACTAGCAGTGCCAAATGAAAACGCTGATGGAGGAATTATACTAACTGCAAGCCATAATCCTAAACAATGGAATGCTCTAAAATTATTGAACAATAAAGGAGAGTTTTTAAATGGTGCTGAAGGACAGAAAATTTTAGACACTGCTGATGCGGAAGATTTTTCTTATGCAGAAGTAGACCATTTAGGTACTGTTGAAATTATTGAGGATTACATACCTAGACATATTCAGATGGTATTAGATATGCCTGTTACAAAGGTGGAACAGATAAAAGCGGCTGGTTTTAAAGTTGTTGTTGATGGAGTAAATAGCACTGGAGGAATTGCTATACCAGAATTGTGTAGAGCGCTAGGTGTAGAGGTCGTAGAATTATATTGCGATCCTACTGGTCATTTTCCTCATAATCCTGAACCTAAAAAAGAACATTTAGCTGATTTATGTGCTGCGGTCGTTGAAAACAAAGCACATATGGGTATTACTGTAGATCCTGATGTAGACAGACTTGCTTTTGTTGATGAAACAGGAGAAATGTTTGGTGAAGAATATACTTTAGTCGCTTGTGCAGATTATATATTGGGTCATAAAAAAGGAAATACAGTATCTAATCTATCATCTTCTAGAGCTTTGAGAGATGTTACATTAAAACATGGCGGATCCTATTTTGCGGCAGCTGTAGGAGAAGTTAATGTGGTAAACACGATGAAAGAAAAAAATGCCGTTATAGGTGGAGAAGGAAATGGTGGTATTATCTACCCAGATTCTCATTATGGAAGAGATGCATTAGTTGGTGTTGCCATGTTTTTATCTCTTCTTACTGAGAAAAAAATGAAGGTTAGTGAATTAAGAGCTAGCTATCCTTCATACTTTATGGGTAAAAAGAAAGTGGATCTTGTTAAAGGAATGCCAGTAGATGCAATTCTAGAAGAGATTCAAACTAAATATAAAAATGAAGACGTTACTAGTATAGATGGTGTTAAGATAGATTTTGAAAACGAATGGGTACATATGAGAAAATCTAACACAGAACCTATCATACGTATTTATACAGAAGCTACGTCACAAAAAGAGGCTGACGATCTAGCAGATCGTTTTATTTCTGAACTCGAGGAGATAGCACAACGTCACGTTTAGTATTTGCTAAAGTAGATTTCCATCTTTTATGCGACCACAAATAATATTCTGGCTGCTTGTAGATTTGTTCTTCAAGCAGTTGGAAAAAAGTGTCGGTAATATACCAGTCATCAGTTTCAGATCCATTATCCGTTATGGTGACAAATTCAGTTTCATAGTATCCTCTTTTTATTTTAGCTATTCTTAAGAATACAACTGCTGTATTATAATCTTTAGAAATACGTTCTGCACCTTTGAACACCGCACTTGGAACATTGAAAAAATTAGTAAAAAATTGAGCTCTAGCTGCTTTAGGCGATTGATCCGCAACTAGTGCAAATAATGCAGCTTCTTTTTGTGCAGATGTGCTCATTAAAGCTGTAGCTTGTTTCATTGCGATTAACTCGCCATCAAACTTTCTTCTAATATTTACAATTAGTTGATTGAATTTTTTATGCTTTAAAGGCTTGTAAACTGCATAAACCTTATAATCAATGTCATCACCTAAGGCCATAGTCCATTCATAACTTCCTTGATGTCCAAACATCGCTATGATCGGTTTTCTCGCTTTCGCGAAAGCGTTAACTAACTCAGGGTTTTTACAAGTAAATCGTTTTTTCATCGATTTTTTACTCATTCCCATAGACTTGATCATTTCAATAAAAATATCACAGAAATGCTGTGTACTTTTTTTTGATAACCGAATAATCTCTTTTTCGTTTTTATCTGGAAAAGCAATTCTTAAATTGCTTTTAATCACATCTTTACGATAACCTATTACATAATACGTAATAAAATAGAAAAAATCACTGATCAGATAGACTATAGAAAAAGGCAAACGTGAAATGATCCAAAGCAGCGGATATATAAGATAAAAAGCAATGGCTTGCATGAACTATTTTTGAGCAAATATACTATCTTGTAATCTATTAAAATCATACATGTATAATTTAGATATAGTCACCATAGTTGTTATCGCAACCAATATAATTATCAGTTTTAAAGGCTTTCAAGATTATAGTTTTAAGAGTAAGTACTTATTCAATATAGCTGGTATTCAAAGAGGAGAACAGTTTAGGTTTTTTACCAGTGGTTTTCTTCATGCAGACCAAAGGCATTTACTTTTCAACATGCTCACACTGTTCTTTTTTGCGGGAACTGTGGTAACTAGATTAGGAGATATAAAGTTTTTAATCATCTATCTCTCTAGTTTACTAGCAGGTAATTTTTTAAGTTATTTGTTTCATAAAGATGAATACCATTACAGTGCTCTAGGAGCAAGTGGTGCCGTTTCTGGCATTATTTACAGCGCTATTGTTCTAGATCCTACCATGAGAATTTACTTTGGGATTCCAGGTTTTATTTTTGGAATAGGATATTTAATTTATTCTTTTTATGGTATGAAAAGGCTTAATGATAATATAGGTCACGATGCACATTTTGGTGGTGCAGTAGCAGGTGTCTTACTATCTTTAGTTTACGATTTTGACTTGATTTATACCAATACAATTACGGTAATAACTTTATTTGCTACTATTATCATCTTATTTTTTTTAATGCGATTTATGAAAAACTAGAATTTTAAGAGTTTCCTAATAGTTCTTCAAGTTTATTGTGTAGTTGCTGACCTCTCAAGTTAGTAGCAATAATGATCCCATTTTCATCTAATAAAAAAGTCGCTGGAATGGCATTCACATTATACAATTTTGCAAGTGGACCAAAGTACATCAATCTGGAAACATGATTCCAGTCCATTTTATCTTTGACAATAGCCTCTTTCCAAGCTTTTTCTCCATTTTTTTTATCTAATGAAACACTAATAATATTAAAACCTTTTTCATGGTATTTATTATATGCCGCTACAACGTTAGGATTTTCTCTACGACATGGTCCGCACCAGGAAGCCCAGAAATCAATCAAGGTAACCTTACCTAACACATCACTTAATTTAATAATAGAACCGTCAGGACTGGTTCCTTCAAATTCTGGTGCTTTAGCACCGATAGCTACTGACTCTGTTTTTTTAAGATAAGCATCGATCCTTTGTGCCATTACAGATTGTTTTACCTGTGTATTAAAATCATTATAAATTTCTCTAGATTTTGCGGCATCTATAAATTTACTATTAAGTAACTCTCCTAAAATCATAGGAGCGATAACACTAGAGTTGTTACTGGTAATAGTTTCTATCGCATATTCTTTAAAATCCTTTTCTGCTTGTGTCCATTTTGCCGTTACATCAGTTGCCTTTGTATTATCATTACTTCTTAAAGCCGCAGCTCTTTCGTCTCTATATATTTTTGATTGTGAGGCGTAAGAAGTTTGTTGCTTTTTAAAAGTTTTTAAGGCCTGATTTGATTTACTTCCTATGACCTCACTATCATATAAAGAATCTTTTTTAAGCCTTATATTTAATGCGCTATTTTGAACTAGGATAATAAAATTACCTTCACTTCCGTCTAGAGTTAAAAAGCGCACTTCTTCACTGCTTAGTTGTTCTTTTTTGTCAAAAAAGAATGATTCCTCCATTACAATGCTGGTATCTATAATCACGGTTCGACCATTTTGATCTAAATCATTAAGATATACACGCATACCATTTGCAACACCTGGCGCATTACCATTTATAAAATGAGTTTCCTTCTTCTTTTCATTACACTGATTAATAGCTAAGAATGATAAAAAGACTAATAAATACTTCATTGATTAAATTTTTGGCTAAAATAATTGATTTGAGTGTAGTATACAGGTTAAAGAAATCAAAAATTATCCTACTACTGTCTAGTCTTAACACATAAAAAGTATCTTTGATTTATGGAAAATGAAAGCTCACCCAGTTTTATGAATGTGCAGCTTACTTTTAAGAAGATTGTAGATCATTATAAAAGTAGGCTAGTAAATGAAGAGAGCAATTTTAAAAAGCTTTATATATCATCTATATTGCGATTTGTGGATGAAAATGAAGAGCTTATAAGCGGTATTCAACTTGATGAACTTTCTAGATTTGAAGAGTCAATAAGTATCTTATTGTCAGACCTGTTTCCAGCAGCCCTTTCAAAAAATGAAATAAAAGCTGCAACAATACCTTTTACTGATATATTATTTAATAAAACTGAGCGTTTAGAAAATATAATCGATAATGCAGGTCCCGATTTTACACTTAATCTTAGGAAAGATTCACAATTTGATATGTTTAGAATATCTTGTGGTATCATCCTTAATCAAGTTTATGATCAATCTATTGATTTAAGTAGACCTATGCATGTTTACATTCCAGATAAAAATGGTCACAAGCGCACATATAGAGTTACATATAATGCAGATTTTATAGATGTTAAAATAAATGACGATTCTTATTTATTGTCTGAAGAGGATGTTAAGAATTTGTTACGTATGCCTGATGATCAAAAATTTTGGAACAAATGTTTTCCTAAATTTAGTTATACATTCAGTGGTTTTGTTATCATTTCTTTGACTGATGTTACAATAGATGCGGCCATTTCAGACTTAAAAACAATTTTATTAGATACCAATTCAAAAAAGGATCAAACGAGTAAAATAGAATCTATTTTTAGAAATATTTTTAATCTCGAGAACTTAAGAGTAGGTTTTACTTCGTACGATCACCGTGAACAATCGTTTGAAATAAATACTTATAATGAGACAGAGAGTTTTATTTTAGGAAATATTTCAGAAAGTGATTGTAATGGTGTTCTTTGTGCTGACAGCTACGAGCATTTAATAAGCAATTCTGAGCCGTTGGTTATAACAGATGTAGAGGATTATGCGACAAAAATTAAGAATAAATTTTTAACTGATAACCTATTAAAAAAAGGGATTCAAAGTGCTATTTTTTATCCTATAACAAAATCCAGTAGATTAATCGGTGTTTTAGAAATTGTAAGTATTAAGAAATTTGCATTGAATTCATTTAATGCTTCAAAAATTGATGACGTTTCTGGTTATATAAAGGCTGCCCTTGTCAGATCAGAGCAAGAATATGATAATAGTTTAAAAGCACTTATCCAGACAGAATGTACTTCTATACATCCTAGTGTTCAGTGGAAATTTGAGAAAGAATCTCGTAGGATATTGAAAGCTCGTAATACTGGATCTAGTAATGAGTATTTTAAGGATATAAGTTTCCAAGACATCCATCCTCTATATGGTCAGATTGACATTGTAGGAAGTAGTGATGCTCGTAACGAGGCTATTAAACGAGATTTAATAGACCAACTGGATCAAGTAGGAGAAATATTTGCTTTCGCGAAAGCGTATGAAAAACTACCTATTTACGATCAAATATCTTATCGTGTAAAAGAGTATCGTAATGAACTGGAACAAGGTACGATTGACGCAAACTCTGAAAGAGATATTATTAAACTGCTTACCGATGAAATTAATCCGGTAATGAAACATTTACTGAAACTGTCTCCTAACATAATAGAATTAGTTACTAATTATCAATCTCAAATTGAATTGAGTAGTGGTGTTATTTACAAAAAACGTAACGATTACGATAATACAGTACAAGCTATTAATGAAGCACTTTCACATACTATTGATCAAAGACAAAAAGAAGCGCAACAAATTTTCCCACATTTCTTTGAACGGTTTAAAACCGACGGTGTTGAGCATAATATTTATATAGGTAGCAGTATAGCCACAGATCAAGAATTTAATGTTGTATATCTATATAATTTAAGATTATGGCAATTACAGACCATGATTGAAATGGAGAATAGGTTTTATGCTTTACAAGAAAATTTACCTGAGGTCATACAGGCTGCGAGTATGATTCTTGTTTTTGATAATACACTAAGTATCAGGTATCGTATTGATGAGAAAAGATTTGATGTAGATGGTACTTATAACGCACGTTATGAGGTGATCAAAAAGCGTATTGATAAAGCAAACATTAAAGGAACAAAGGAACGTATCACGCAAAAAGGTAAAATTGCAATTATCTATACGAATAAAGAAACGCAAAGGGAATATTTGAGATACATCAGCTTTCTTCAACATAATAAACTGTTAGGTAAAGAAATAGAACACCTTGAACTGGAAGATGTTCAAGGTGTTGTAGGTCTTAAAGCCATAAGAGTTAACGTTCTTTATAATATTGATATTATTGATGAAACCTTAACTTATAATGATCTTGTTAAGGAATTACATCTGTAATTTGCTGAAAATCGGTGGTCATAAATGCAATAATAAATGCCATCACAGAAGCGATAATACCTATCATAAATATCGTGTAGGTCCATCTAAGTAAGGTATATTTTCTATTGAGTACTAGTCCTAAAAGCCATAAATCTTTTAATAAAGACTCATACACTTCTTCTTTATTTTCTAGCAACTCCATCAGGGCCTTTTGATACCTTTGAAAAGGTACCTTGTGAAAGTTACCAAAGAATAATAAATTTACTTGTCTATTTTGTACCTGTTCATCAGTAAATTCTCCTGTGGTAACATTGGGTCTGGTAGACATTATTGATAATATTATACTAGCCACTGAAAATAAAATCAATATCAATGTAGGCCATAACAAGTGTCTATTACTTATTTGATCCAATTTAGGAATAATATTTGCCAGCGCTAATGAAATAATAATCGCATTTACAGATAGAAGTATGTTAGCCTTAGTATCTGCTATGTCGCTTAATTTTATATGATTACGTAGTGTAGTTCTAAAAAGAGTTTGAATAGCTCTTTCTGGACTTTGATTTTTTAGGTCTACTTTTACTTTTTCCTTAGCGTATTTTTGTTTTTTCTTTTTTTTCTTTTTAATTAATTTTAAAAGATTATCATTTTTTGAAGTATTCCAGTTTTTAATAGCATAAGACGTATAATAACGATGTTTTTCTGTAAAAACGATTATATTTTCTTTACGCCACTCTTTGTTAGTATATACTTTACCTCTTAGTTTTAGCTCTTGCTTCAGTAGTTCACTAGTTTCTTTATAGTATTCTTTAGCAAAATGAGAAGCATCAGCATCTCTAATGATTTCTTCTAATGGATCAGTAGGGACACCACAAAATTTAGTGGCTAGTATCAATTTTTTAACGCTAGCAATAATATCTTTATCTTCATTTTGCTCGTTAAGAAAAGTTTCTGCGATACGAGCACTTTCTTCTTCATGTCCTTCAGCACCTTTTATATAACCGGTATCATGTAACCATGCAGCAAGTAATAATGCTTTTTGATCATTAACATCGATTTGAGAATTGTCGATTATTTCCTGCGTACTTTTAACAACTCGTTTAGTATGCGTATAATTATGGTAAACATATATAGCATCAAGTTGATTTTTTAACAGATTAAGTACAAAATCATCAGTTGCTTTGAAAATATCGCTCATTCTAAACTTTTATTTTTGCTAAAATTAATATCATTCCTAAACTTATGTCTAAAAATAACATTCTTTTATTACTTATCGCTTTAATTATTTCTGGTTGTGCCAGTTTTAAAGCACAGTATGCAGAAGAAGTACAAGATAAATATCCTGTTGACCCAGAAATTCAAAAGTCTTTTTATTTGATAGGAGATGTTGGAAAATCACCTATAGGTGGAAAAAGTGATGGATTACTAGCTTTAGAAAGCTATCTTAAAAAACAAACTACAGATAAAGATCACCTTATATTCTTAGGCGATAATATTTATCCAACGGGCATGCCTTCTAAAGAATCTGACTTCAGACCTATTGCAGAGAATCATTTAGATGCGCAAATCGATGTAGCCAAATCTTTTAACGGATCAACTATTTTTATTCCTGGTAATCATGACTGGTATAATGAAGGTTTAAATAATGTAGAGAGAGAAAAAAAGTACATTGAAAAAGCCCTGAAAAATAAAAACGTATGGGAGCCCAAAGTGGGTTGTCCTATTAGTAGTATAGATATAAGTAAGGAGATCCAACTTATTGTAGTAGACAGCCAGTGGTATCTTGCAAAATGGGATCAACATCCCACGATCAATGATGATTGTGATCAAATTAAAACCAGAGATCAGTTTTTCCTAGAAATTGAAGGAGAGTTTAAAAAGAATCAAGATAAAACCATCGTATTTGCTATACATCACCCTTTGTTCACTAATGGTATTCACGGCGGTCAATATGCTGCGATCAAGCATTTGTATCCATCACAATCTGCTATTCCTGTTCCTATTTTAGGATCACTAGCTACTCAAATTAGGACCAGTGGTGGAGTAAGCGCACAGGATAAGCAAAACAAAAGATATCAAGAAATGGTAGATAGAATTGCCACTCTTGCACGCGCATCTGCAGCACCTAGAATTATATTCACTAGTGGTCATGAACACACATTACAATACATAGAAAATGAAGGTATACGTCAGATTGTTTCTGGTAGTGGAGCAAAGCAAAGTTATGCTACTTTAAGTAATGATGGTTTGTTTTCTTATGGTGGGATGGGTTTTGCAAGACTGGATGTTATGAAAGATGGCAGTAGTTGGGTGCGCTATTACGGTTTTGAAAAAGGAAAGGAAAAATTAATTTTCACCCATAAAGCTATTGATGCACCTATAGAATTTGATATAGAAAAATTGCCAGATACATTTCCCGCTTTCGCGAAAGCGAGTGTGTACGAACAAGAGAGAGTAGAGAAAAGCGCTGTCTTTGAATCTGTATGGGGAACAAAATATAGAGATTTATATGGGACTAATATTGATGCTAAAGTCGCTATATTAGATACCTTAAAAGGTGGATTAAGAGTAGATCGTGCTGGTGGTGGTCATCAAACTAGGTCATTGAGACTTATTGATAAAGATGGTAAGGAATACAACTTACGAGCTTTAAAGAAAAGCGCGGTCCAATTCTTACAGACAACAGTTTTTAAAGAAAATACTGTTGCAGCCTCTTTTGAAGATACCGCTGCAGAAGATTTGTTATTTGACTTCTATACAGCTGCACATCCGTATGGTGCATTAACGTTACCAAAACTGAGTGACGCTGTCGGTATATATCACACTAATCCAGAGGTTTATTATGTTCCAAAACAAAAAGCCCTAGGTAATTACAATAATGAATACGGTGATGAACTCTATCTATTGGTAGAACGACCAGAAGAGAACCATAAAGATCTAGCTAGTTTTGGAAAGCCAGATGATATTGAAAGTACAGGAGATATTTTTGAGAAATTAAGGGAAGATGAAAAGTATTCTATTGATCAAGAGGCATTTGTAAGAGCACGTTTGTTTGATATGTTATTAGGTGACTGGGATAGGCATCAGGATCAATGGCGATGGTCTCAATTTAAACAAGAAGATGGAAGCAGCATTTTTAAACCTATCCCAAGAGATAGAGACCAAGTGTACTCTAATTTTGATGGTGCTTTATTTGCTACTTTGAGAACAATGATAGGCTTAACTAAACAATTTGCTACCTATGATGAAGATTTGAATAATGTAAAATGGTTCAATACAGCTGCTACTTATTTAGATAGAACTCTTGCCCAAGAAGCAGATAGAGACATGTGGGTTTCTCAAGCACAATTTATTAAGGATAATCTATCTGATGAAGTTATAGAGGCCGCATTTAAAGATCTTCCTGCAGCAATTTATCCAGATGCTTCTACAGCAAAGATTATAAAAAACATGAAGATACGTAGAGGTAAAATAGTTGATATTGCAAAGAGGTATTACGATTACTTATCAGACCTTGCTATTGTAACTGGTACTGATAAAGATGATTATATAGTTGTAAATAGAGTAGTAGATGGTCAGACTAGAGTAACTATTTATAGAAATAAAGATGGTAAAAAAGCAGATGTAGTAGTTGATCGATTATTTCTAAAAGAAGATACTAAAGAGATTTGGGTTTATGCTCTAGATGATGATGACATTATTGAAGCCATAGGAAGTGGAAAAGATCGTATTAAAGTGAGAGTTATTGGTGGACAGAATAATGATATTTATGATCTACAAAATGGTAAAGGTATTTCTATTTATGATCATAAATCTAAAGAGAATACATTCAAAAATAAAGCCGGTGCTCGTGTAAGGCTTTCTGATAGTTACAACACTAATCTTTATAATCCTAAAAATAGTATTTCTACTTCTAATGTTTTAACGCCAGGTCTAGGATTCAATCCTGATGATGGTTTTAAAATAGGTGTTCAAAATACTTTTATGGTAAATGGATTTAATCGTAATCCTAATACAAGAACTCATCAAATTAAAGCTGGTTATTATTTTGCTACAGATGGATTTGATATCAATTACAATGGAACTTTTGCAGGTATTTTTAATAAAGTAAATCTAACAGTTAAAGCAAGATATTCTGCACCAACTTTTGCAGAGAATTTTTTCGGTTTTGGAAATGAGACCATTAATAACGATAGTAATGTAGATTTTGATTTTAATCGTGTACGATTAAGTGAACTTTCTGCAGGTCTAGGAATTAACTATAGAGGAGAATATGGATCTAATGTGTTCGGAGGATTAGAAATTCAAGGATTTGAAGTAGAAGATGATGAAGGCAGGTTTTTAGAAACACTTCCTAATGCAAATCCAGATACTAATCCAGAGTTTTATGAACGCAAGTGGTTTATAGAATTAAATGCTGGTTATAATTATGAGAGTTACGATAACAACCTTAATCCAACTAGAGGAATGTTATTTGATGTAAAAGCCGGTATTAATGTGGACAAAGATGACCTAGGCAGCGCATTTGGTTATATTATGCCTAAGTTAGGGTTTTATAATTCTTTAAGTCGTGATCGCAAACTCGTTCTTAAAACATTAGTGCAAGCTACCGTTAACATAGGAGATGATTTCCAATTTTATCAAAGTGCACAACTAGGGCAAAATAATGGTTTAAGAGGTTACCGTACCCAGCGTTTTTCTGGTGAAAGTGCTTTTGCAACTAGTGCAGATGTAAGGTATAGTTTTAACGAATTTAAAACTGGGCTTGTTCCTTTACAAATGGGTATATTTTTAGGTGCAGATGTTGGTCGTGTATGGTTTGATGGAGAGGATAGCAAGAGATGGAATAATGATGTAGGTGGCGGTTTTTGGATCAATAGTTCTGAAGCAATAGGAGCAACGTTCAATCTTTTTGCAGGAGAAGATGGACCTCGTTTTAGCTTTCAAGTCGGATTTAGTTTTTAATTGATATAAGAGTCATTCTAGTATAAGTCAATATCTATAATTTTAGAACCTTTTATCAAAAGGCTTCTCGTTTATTATCGAGAAGCCTTTATTTTTGTAATATGAATATAAAAGGCTCCATTTATCTTATAGCACTAGGTAGCGTGATAGTTATACTAGGTGCTGTAATGTATCTAACTGAAATAGTAGGATCAAAAGGAATGATTATCATAGGCTTTTTTGCAGAGCTTGTTGGTGTCTACTTTTATTGGCAAAATAAAAAGCGTCAAAAAAAGTAATAAATGTAAAACATCACTACCATGAGATATAAAGAAGCAGCTAGTTTATTTTTTGTGGAAAGGAGTTTTATTCATGGGTAAATAAAGTTTTCCTAGTTCATCATGAAGTAATCCTATCGACACGTTACCTAACCAGCTGGTTTGATAATTTAATTTATTATCGTTAGTAATTAAATGTAAACTTTAGGACATATATCATTAACTAAGGCAATAACTTTTTATGCTGTATGTTGATTATGAGCTCTTTTCTTTAAAGCTCGATAATAGACCTGTCTATTAGGCCTAAGTAGTTATAGGCACAAACTATTATTGTTTCTTTATGTTCTTCATTGAAGTTTTTGATGACTCGGGCTTGTAATTTTTTCTGATCTCAATGTCGTATTCCTTTTCTGCCATATCTACTAGCATATCAAAAATAATTACTTTCTTGTCTGCTCGCTCTGCTAGATGTTCAGCTCTTGCTTTCTGCTTTTCAAGCAGCTTAACTTTTGCTTCCAGTTCTATAACTCTTTGTTCAAGTGTTTTGGTCATGCTTAAAACGGATAGGTTTTCCTAATCAAAGGTACCATATTTACGAAGCCACGCAGTAATTGTTGATCTAGTTTTAATGCCATATTTTAAATGCGCATTGAATCTATCAAGTTGACCTGACTCAATTTCTTCTACTACTTAAAGCTTAAAAGAAAGCGAGTAGTCTTTTGGGTTTGTTTTACATAATCACTATTAAATGGTGTTTCCATTACACTAAAGTTTTAGTGTATCCCTATTTTAGGACGTGATACATTATCAAAATAAAAAGCCTTGAGAGATCAAGGTTTTTTTAATAGGAATATCTGATTTATGTGACTGGCCTTTAGTAATAGAATTATAATAAGCTTTTTGTTATGTAATTATACTATGTAATTGCTTACAATCTATCAATAAATTGATATCGAAACAAAGCTTTTTCCTTTGAAAAGGTAAAAAAGTAAAGAAGCAATAGCGATTTACTTAAAGGGTTTGACACGATGGTTTTAAAAGACTATAGACTTTATTCAAACCTAAAATCGACTTTTCCTTTATCAAAATTAACATGTGGTGATGGAAATATCTTTTGTAGCTCATTAGAGTTCATGAAATCCTGTGTAGAATTATGTTTGATATTTCTGTGATGAATGCTTACTATTTCATCACTTAATGCCATGGCTAGTTGCAGCTCGTGAGTAGCAAAAATTACCGTCTTATTATTTTTATGACAATAATCGCGTAGTAGCACCAGAAGATCTGCTTTGTGGTTGATGTCTAGATGACTTGTAGGTTCATCCATCAATATATATTGGGTATCTTGAACTATGGCTCTGGCAATTAATACACGTTGTAATTGTCCATCACTCAATGTTCCTGCTTTACGTTTTTCGAGTGATTTTAGGTCAAAACTTTCCAGTGTTTTATTAATGATGGCGTGGTCTTCATCGGCCAGTTTTCCTATATAATTCGTGTACGGCGCACGGCTTAATTCTAGTAATTCTCTTACACTTAAGAAATAACTGAAAGCTCTTTCGGTTAATACGATAGAGATGAATCTCGACCTTTCTTCTGCGCTATAATCGTTCCAGTTTTTGTCTTCTAGTTTGACTGTTCCATCAATAATATGCTGACCACTTGCGACGGCTCTTAAAAATGTTGATTTACCAGATCCGTTTGGTCCTATGATGGCTATGAGTTTCGCTTTCGCGAAAGCGAGATCACCTTCCATTTGTGCCACAACACAATGACCATATCCTACCTGTATGTTTTCTAATTGTATCATTAAAAGTGTAGGTTACGTTTTCTCATGATCAACCAGATAATAAGCGGCGCGCCTAACAATGAAGTAACAGCATTAATAGGCAAAGAATAACTTGAAAACGGTAATTGTGATACCAAATCGCAAAAAAGTAGGAGCGTGGCGCCTAATAAAATAGCCATAGGTATTAAAATTTTATGATTCACTGTAGGTAAAATTAATCGTGATAAGTGTGGTACTGCAAGTCCAATAAAGGCTATAGGACCTGCAAAAGCCGTAATACTACCGGCCAAAATACTGGTAATGATAATAATAATCCAGCGAGTTTTTTTAATGTTGATTCCAAGACTTAATGCATAGCTTTCACCTAATAATAAAGCGTTTAAAGGCTTGATGATCCAAAACAGTAGAACAATCACAATCAAAAATAAAAAGGTGATAATCAATAAATCATCCCAGTTAATATTCCCTAAACTTCCTAAAGACCAGAACACATAGCGTTTCAGCTCTTCACTGCTACTGAAGTAACTTAGAATACCTACAATTGCACTGCTTAGACTTCCAACCATAAGACCTACAATCAATAATCCCATGGTGTCCTTTATTCTTAAGGACATCAAAATAATTAGTAAGAGAACAGCAAGACTTCCTACAACACTTGCGGTGATAATTCCTATTCCAGATATCACACCTAATCCAAAAGCGGTTGCTCCCATAATTACTAGGGCAACGCCTAATCCTGCACCACTAGAAATACCTAAAACAAATGGTCCTGCCAGCGGATTCTTAAATAAGGTTTGCATCAATAATCCTGCAATAGCGAGTCCTGCGCCTGTGAGCACAGCCATAATGGCTCGTGGTAATCGCAGTTCTGTAACGATATAACGCACTGTCTTACCTGTTTGTGGGTTTTTAAGTCCTAAAATGGCATCTAATACTTGACCAGGCTCAATGTAAACCGTTCCCAAACAAACATCTGCAATAAAGAAGACGATGAGTAAAATGAATAGTATGAGAAATTGTTTTTTCAATGGGTTTTTGAACTCGTTTTGATTCGGCTACGAATATAATATTCTGAAATAGATTGTGAGAGAATCATAGCTTCCGTTTGTGAAATTGAAAAATTTTATAATAATTGAATCAAATTTCATTGTTCAAACATAATTTGAAGTGGGCAAATCAATAACTTTCCTCATTCAAATAAGCGCCTAAAAAACTTCCCATACTCATACAGCCTTGTAATAAATAACCACCAGTAGGCGCATCCCAATCTAGCATCTCACCTATACAAAATTGATGGGGTAATTTTATTAATTCATAATTTTCAGTAATCGCGTTCAAAGAAATACCACCAACGGTAGATATGGCCTCATCAATAGTTGCTGAACCAGTTATTTCTAGCGGAAATTTTTTAATGAACTGAGATAAAGTGGTGTTATTTAAATATTGATCTTTACTCAAGTATAGTTTTAATAAATCAATTTGTGCAGCAGTTAATCTGAGTTCTTTTTTAAGAATACGCGTTGTATTGCTATAGATAGATTGTTCTATTTTTTCTTGTATACGTTCAAGGCTTAAAGAAGGTTTGAAGTCAACATAGATCAATGCTTTGGAAGAAGTATGAAGTTGCTGCCTTATTTGCGGACTCAAACCATAAATAGCATTTCCTTCTAATCCAGATTTTGTAATCACCGCTTCACCTTTTTGTAAATATTCATTACAATAGATCGCAATGTTTTTTAATGGTGTTCCTTCATGACCTTTGATGAAATCACCTTTCCAGTGGATGTCATACGCACAATTAGAGGCTTGAAACGATTTGGTTTTAATTTCTTTTTTTGAAAATACATCTAACCAGTTTCCAGTAGAACCGGTTACTTTCCAACTGGCACCACCTAAACAAAAAATGGTGTAGTCTGATGCTATGGCTGTATCATTTACAATAGGTTGATTCTGTTCATTCCAGCCAGTAAACCTATGCTCGTAATTGATTTTTACACTTTTTTCTTTCAGGTGTTTTAAAACAGCCTTCAGAACTTCTATAGGTTTGATTCCTTTTTTTGGATAGACTCTTTTGCTACTTCCTATGTATGTTGGTATTCCTATTTGATCCAACCAGTTTCTAAAATCCACATTATTAAAATGGAGTAGGGCAGCTTCTAGAAAATTATGAGGTGTATATTTTTGAACCAGTTGCTCCATAGATTCTGAATGAGTCAAATTAAAACCACCTTTTCCAGCAACTAAAAATTTACGACCAGAAGTTTTATTCTTTTCGTAGATAGTGACTTTAAACTTTTTTGGATCTAAGATTGCAGCAAGCATAAATGCCGATGGTCCACCACCTATAATTGCTACCTTTTTTCTCATGGGGCAAAAGTAGGGATACTATGATAAAACCTTTGTTTTATTTGTGAAATACATCTTTACATAGATAAAAATATAAGCTACATTTGATTATCAGTACAATTTAAGCATAATAGAATTCTAACAAGTTATTAATGAATCTCGCTTTCGCGAAAGCGAAACAACAATCATTAAAAAAGCCACATCAAAAAATGATATGGCTTTTACTATTTGTAGTGATCATGGATTATCTATGACCTACCATATCTTCTGGTTTTACCCATTCGTCAAATTCTTCTGAAGTCACGTATCCTAAGACAAGGGCGGCAGCTTTAAGAGTTGTTCCTTCTTCATGAGCCTTGTTTGCAATCTCGGCAGCTTTATAGTATCCTATTTTAGTATTTAAAGCAGTTACCAGCATCAATGAATTATCTAGTAAAGATTTAATCGTTTCTTTATTAGGCTCAATTCCTACGGCACAATTCTCGTCAAAACTTCTACAAGCATCACCGATCAATTGAGCACTTTCTAGAACTGCAGCAGCCATTACTGGTTTAAAAACGTTCAATTCAAAATGTCCTTGCATGCCACCTACAGTAACGGTCGTATCATTACCCATCACTCGAGCACAAACCATAGTAATCGCTTCTGCCTGTGTAGGGTTTACTTTTCCTGGCATGATAGAACTTCCTGGCTCGTTTGCAGGAATAATCAATTCACCTATTCCAGAACGTGGACCACTAGCTAACATTCTGATATCATGTGCAATTTTATTAAGAGAAACAGCGATTTGTTTTAATGCGCCATGAGTTTCTACCAAAGCATCATGTGCTGCGAGAGCTTCAAACTTATTGTGAGCCGTTACAAATGGTAATTCTGTAAATTGAGCGATATAGTCGGCTACTTTTACATCATAACCTTCTGGAGTGTTTAAACCAGTTCCTACCGCAGTACCACCTAAAGCCAGCTGACTTAAATGAGCTAATGTATTTTCTAAAGCAATAATTCCATGATCTAATTGAGATACATAACCAGAAAATTCTTGTCCTAAGGTTAAAGGCGTTGCGTCCATTAAATGAGTACGACCTATTTTTACAACATCTGTAAACTCAATAGACTTATTGTGTAATGTGTTACGTAATTGCTTGATTCCAGGAATAGTGTCTTCCACCACTTTTTTATAACAAGCAATGTGCATTCCTGTCGGGAACGTATCATTAGAAGACTGTGATTTATTTACATCATCATTAGGTTGTATCGTTTTATCGCCTTCACCTATAGTTTTTCCTGCTAGCTGGTGCGCACGATTTGCAATCACCTCATTCACATTCATATTAGATTGTGTACCAGATCCAGTTTGCCAGATTACTAATGGAAACTGGTCATCATGTTTTCCTTCTAGAATTTCATCACAAACTTGTGCTATTAAATCACGTTTTTCTTCTGTTAGAACACCTAGATCACAATTGGTATAAGCTGCAGCTTTCTTTAAATAAGCAAATCCATAAACGATTTCTAGCGGCATACTTCCAGCAGCACCTATTTTAAAATTCATTCTAGAACGTTGTGTTTGTGCACCCCAAAGCTTATCTGCTGGGACTTCAACGTTACCCATTGTATCTTTTTCTATTCTATATTCCATGTGATAATTTTTTTTACAAATATAAAACCTAGAAGTAGTTTACACTTATGGTTAAGGATAATTATAACATGATGGATACGTGTTCCGCTTTCGCGAAAGCGAGATCCTTACCATCTTCTCAAAGAATTAAAGGCATTTTAGGTTGTAACCGGCGTTATGAACACATTTTTGTTGATAAATGCGCGCCAGTCATTGAATTATTAAATTGTAGTCTTTATCTTTGCATTCAAATAAAGAGAGACAATGTTCGAATTTGATCAATACTTAGGCTTTTTAGCATTTTTAGCAATCTTAACGATAGGATTTTGGTTAATGATTTTTTTAACCGGTATCATTCCTTACTGGATCACTGGTACATTGTTAGAAAAAAGAAAATTGAAAAAAGAAGCAAAAAGAAAAGAAGAAGAAAGTAATTCTTAATCTTTTTAATTTTATATCATATGAACCGTTTAGAATTCTAGACGGTTTTTTTTGCTTTAAATTTCAAATTAAAGAGATAAAAAAAACCTTAATAATTCTATCTCATAATTGAGATTTTTTATCTCAGTTTTCTATTTTAAAGCGTTTTTATATCCGGATCAATTGGGTTGGGTTGATAAAGAAATCTTCTTTATCTATGTTTTCTCTGAAAAATTCTAAAACCTCATTTTCAGATTTGAAATCGGTATTTCTCAATTTATTATTGACCTCAGAAAAGATAATGTAGGCTTCCCTAAAAATGTAGGCTTCCCCAAAAAGGGGAAGCCTACACTAGCGCTGCAGAATTATGTAGTTATGCCGGATTAACACCTGTGATAAGAAAGAGTGGCACCAGCGTAAACGGACGCGCCAGAATCAGTAAAATAGGTAATCAAAAATTAAGAAACCTATTATTTATGTACAGTTTTAACGCGTGCAAATACAACAAGGCCTGTAGAGAAATTTATGAACGAATTGTTGCGACTTGTCTCCGACGAGTGAGGCACGATCGAGAGGAAGACACGAGCAAAAAACTAGCCCTAATCGCGGTCTGTAATAAGCTCTTAAAACAAGCCTTTGCCATTGCAAAATCAGGACTCATTTATGATGATTCGTACAGAAGTTCTTTAGTGATAAAATAAAGTAGATTTTACTTGTTTTTTACCACAGTACTTTGTTGTGTTTTCGTGTTTTATTTATTCAATTTCCTTTATTCCAATTTCCTTTAAGTATTCAAAAGTTCTGTCATAAAATTCCTTGGGTCTCGTGTGGTCAAGATCACTACTCTCGGGAACAAATATTACCATACCTTGTCTTGCTCTGGTTAGAAGAACTCGGTAAGTGTTTTTCAGGTATTCCTTGTCAATTTCTTTGTTGATATTTTGCCATTTAGTCCCTTTAAAATTCTGATATTTCCAATCCGTGTTATTCATATAGAAATTACCACCCCAAGCAACACAAGCCCAATCTATTTCTAGTCCTTGAATATCAAATTCTGTAGCTACTTCCTCTAAGAAATAAGAAGAACGAATATCTTGGCTATTATTAAGGAACCAACTGGGTGCAGATATTTCATTTTTTACGTCAATACCTAATGGCCTAAGTCGTCTTGCACCAGACGAACTTATTAATCCAATCCTTTCACTTCCCTTGGCTTTAAGTCTAAGCCATTCTTTTGCTTTTTCAAGATTTCGAGTTAGAACTATTGGATATAAATTTTCTATCTCAGAGTATATGCGTTTTGAGTTATCAATTTTCACATTGAGTAACTCGTGTATGAAATTAGACAGTTGTTCTGATCTAAATGATCTTACAGATACTGCAAGATGTAATTCGATTTCACTTATTCCATTACCAATTAACCATTTTCTTGATTCTTCGGATTTTAAGTAATTATCGCTTTCCAATATTGAGCTCGAATAATGAATGTCCCAGTCAGGAAAATGATTCTTTAGTGAACTCACCCATTCTTCCAATCCTGCTTCACCTGTATTTATTTCTTGTCCGCCACCAATTAAACAAACTATAGTGCACCAATCAGAATGTCTATTCATTACATCAATCAGAAATTCGGGTTCGGATTTGTTAAAATCTTCAACTCCCTTTTTTCTTTTCATGAATGAACTTACTTGGTCGTTTGTCCAAGCTCTTTGAGCTTCATCAAAAACCACAACCTTTTCTATTGGTGCTTTATCTGAAAGTAAATTATCATCTCGAAAGTGATGAATGTTTTGAATGAAAGCATTTGCTTTAATTGCAGCCTGCTTCTTGCTCAGCTTTTCGCCATATTCTTTTGCCGTTAACACTTCATCTCTTGTTAACGCTTCTCTTAAAACATCAACTAACGGTCCGTTACCAGATAAAAAAACTGCATGTTCATCTTCATCAGTTTTCATTCTTTCTACCGCTATATTCAGACCTGCCAGGGTTTTTCCCGCTCCAGGAACACCGGTCACAAAACAAATTGATTTAATTCCTTTTGATTTTGATTTATCAATGACGGAATTAATGCACTCTGCGGTTTTAGACAGATTAATGGTTCCTGAGTCTGATCTAGTTATTTCTTTGACATTATGTCCCTTGTACAGAGCTTGAGCGGCTTCTACGATTGTAGGTGTTGGTTTATAAATAGAGTTCTCCCAATATTCAATATCAATAGATTTACTGTTGTCCTTTAAATATAGTTTGAGTGTCTCGGCTAAACCAAATCGATTAGATTTAGCGGCAGTTTTATGGGCTAGAACCTGATTATTCTGTTCAGCAACACTTGCTGCATTTGTGGCAACCAAAACTGGTATGAGCTTAATATCGTGGCTTCCTTCGTGGAAGTTTTTCAAATCAATGGTATAATCAATTACTTGTTCAATTGCATGTTTTTCATAACCACCGTCACCAACTTTAAATTCTATTATGAAGGCAACACTATTAATGATTACGATATTATCAACTCGCTTACCCATTCTTGGAATAGCAAACTCAAAATAAATTTGACCATCAAATTCAGTTAATTGATTTTTAAGAATCGTGATTTGTTTACGCCATGCATTTACTTGTAACTCTTCAAGAGTTCTGTTGCTATGATTGGCGGTTAATTCACCCAGAATACTCGAATCAGGATCTAGTAAAAAGTCTTGTATGTTATTCGAGTAATAGGCTCTTCTCATATATGGTCTTCTTGATTATTTCGGTTTGTTCGCATGAAACACAACGGTCGAGTATATGAAAAGTAGCGCTGATTTGCACGCTATCCATGCGGTTAAACTCAAGTCGAATTTTCAAATTTTTCTATTTTTTTTCTTTTCTCAAATAGCCAAATTTAAAAATTTGGCGACCTCGAAAAAATGTGCGAACCTCTGTGTTAGCAACTGCTCGCGCTATTTTTTATATACATTGTTGTGTGCTGCCTTTATTCATTCGGTTCAATATGAATTAGTACGTGTCCTAAATTCGGTATTTTTTCTCGTAAATAGTCCTTTAATTTATGTGCAATATCGTGCCCTGATTTTACTGTTATTTCACTATTTACAATTGCGTGTAAATCAACGTGATATTTCATTCCTGATTTTCGAATGAAACATTTTTCAGTATCCAAAACACCTTTAACTTCTATTGATTTTTCTCTAATTTCAAGTATTAGGTCTTCATAAAGTTGCTCGTCCATAACTTCTCCTAAAGCTGGTCGTAAGATTAAATAACTATTATATAAGATAAATGCGGAAGCAAATAATGCAGCCCAATCATCTGCTGTTTCATAACCTTTTCCAAATATGATTGCTATTGAAATTCCGATAAATGCCATTACCGAAGTTATTGCATCACTTCTATGATGCCAAGCATCTGCTTTTAGGGAAGAACTATTCGTTTGTTTACTTTTCTTAATTACGATTTGAAATGAGATTTCTTTCCAAACTATTATTAGACCCAAAACAATCAAAGTCCAAGATTTCGGGATTTTATGTGGTGTTTGAATGTTTAGGATACTTTCATAAGCGATTATTGTGGCAGAAACAACAAGAAAAGCAACTACTCCAAATGTAATTAATGGTTCAATTTTTCCGTGTCCATAGGGATGATTTTCGTCTGCTGGTCGTTTTGCATATTTAAAACCTAATAAAACTAAAAATGAAGCAAAAATATCAGTTGTTGATTCAATCGCATCTGCAATTAAAGCATAAGAATTCCCAAAAAATCCTGCAAGTCCTTTTATCAAAGCCAACGCAGTATTTCCAATTATGCTGAAATAAGTTGTTCGTATTGCAGTTTGTTCGTTATTCATTCGTTTTTTTTAGGTTGCACACAACGGTCTAGTATAAGAATAGTTGCGGGTTTACGTGCGAGGATTTTCCGAAGGAAAATCAGACGTAGTAAACTTGCAACGACCTTTGGTTAAGCCCAAAATTGAGCAATTATTTTTATACATTGTTGGCAAATCGTTTTTTATTTCCATTCAACATTTAGCTTTTTCAATTCCGTTTTTAACTCAGGTATTGATTTTTCATCAATCAGAAGTGTATTGATTGTTAATTCAGTTTTTCCTGTTTTCAAGATAATATCTCCAGCAAAATGTTTAATCAATTTGATTTCGTCGAGATTTATTTTCTTCCCAAATGGATAGTTTTCTTTAATAATTCCGTTTTCTATTGTCAGATAATTTTTCGTTTTCTGATTTATATAAATGATAAAATAAACTCCCGAGAGAAAAAACCAACCGAAATTATACCATCTCAATTTTTCGTCAAAATATGTTTGGACAATTCCGTTAATCAACCAAACAATTCCAAGTATCAGATTAATATTCAACTGTTTTTTCTTATAAGGTATTTTCATTTTTCAAATGTTTGCCAACGGTCTTGTATATGGCTCGTAGCGTGTAAATTATGAAAATATTTTCGGATTGAGCACGAGCCGAATTTTTTAATTTTTCTTATTACCTTTTTTCTCAATAAGCCAAATTAAAAAATTTGGCGGACTGGCAAATATGCATTAACTTCATTAAAGCAACTGACTAGCTATGAGTTATATACGTCTTAAGTTTGAATCTTATTACATTTAGATATAAATAAGAAAGAACAAAAGAGAGGAATAAGGTTATTATATAC
>NZ_CBFHNM010000009.1:0-106321 GCF_965657255.1 Nonlabens sp. | reverse complement strand
AAAATTACTGTCTCCAGTAATTACATTTTGTTATCAATCAATATCTCAATGAACATCTTCAAAATCTTAAAGCGAAATCTCGCAGCAAATCTTCACGATCTACTCACTGATTTTTCGACTTTTTTGAAGAACAATTGCTTAGTTAAACATATCATTGTTTCGTTAAGCGGTTGCAAATATACAGACACTTTCTCTTACCAACCAAACTTTTTGAAAGAAAAAAATGAAAAAAAATGAAAAAAAACTTAAACACTTAAACAACAAAGATTTAGTCGCTAAAATAATTTCGAACTTTATTTCAAAACATACAAATCAATATCTCTTAGCTTACATCATTACTTATATAGATAAATAATAACCAAAATTCAGTAAGTCAAAACCATCTAAACTAAAACCAAAACTAAACCTTCAATAAATCAAATGAAAAAATACTACCAGCAGCAGATGTACTTAGAAAAACTTGATCAATCAAAAAAGTAAAAGATATCTATAAAAAAGGGAATAAATAAGAGATAACCAGAATACCAATTGACCTAGCCAAAGTCATCAGGTTTTTATACATACATATAAAAGTACAACTACTTAATCCATCTAATAGATCAACTAAGTGCTAATTTACTTTACCAAAACAGTGATTTTAATTAAAACTATTAAAGAGTAATTAATCGACACCAATACTTTCTAACGTAGCTGAAACAAAACTTTAATCCTTTGTTGTATTCACTACTCCATATTGATCAAATAGATAAATCAAACTAGTCATTGTTGCTGCACCCAATTCTAATTCTCGTTTATTAACGGCATCAAAAGTATCGTTAGCCGCGTGATGAAAATCAAAATACCTTTGTGAATCCGGCCTTAATCCAGCAAGAACAGTCCCAATTTCCTTTAAAGGTCCAACATCGGCACCGCTGCCACCTTGTTCAAAATAATGAATCAAATAAGGTTTGAATAATTGCATCCATGATTCTACTACTTCCATTTGTTCATCACTGGTATCAAAACTAAAGCCTCTAGGAGTAAATCCACCAGCATCACTCTCTAAAGCAAAAATATGATTTTCCTTTTTCAGCATTGCTTGCTTTGCATATTCTCGAGCACCTTTCAATCCGTTTTCTTCATTCATAAAAAGAACAACTCTTATAGTACGTAACGGTTGATAATTTAAAGCCTTTAATGTATGTAAAACTTCCATACTTTGAACTACGCCCGCACCATCATCATGACTCCCGTCACCTAAATCCCAAGAATCTAAATGCCCGCCTACAATAATCACTTCATTAGGGAATTTACTACCTTTTATTTCACCTATTACATTATAACTTTCTACATCACCCCAATTGGTACAATCTTGTTTCAAATAAAACTCTAGATTCTTATCTAATAATAAGTATGTATGTAGTTTTTCTGCGTCATTAGTACTTATAGCGGCGGCTGGGATATAGTTCTCAATCGGCAAATCTCCATAACTCATAGAACCAGTGTGAGGATAGTCATCTAATCGTAAATTCATAGATCTAACAATAACAGCAACTGCTCCATATTTTCCTGCTTCCTCAGCACCGCTATATCTTTGATCTACACAACCACCATATGCTTCAAAAGTTTGAATTTTCTTAGGATCCATAGGTCTATTATAGAAAACAATTTTACCTTCTATTTTGCTTTTTCCTAATTGCGCGAGTTCTGCAATAGAGTTAACTTCAATTACCTTTGCTTTAATTCCGGCTTCTCTAGTCGGTATTGAACCTCCCAATGCACATACATTGACATTTATAGTAGATAAATCATTCAATTGAATATAGGCAAATTCTGGTGTGCCTCGAGTCCATTTTGGAACCATGACTGATTGTAACTCGGTTCGATTTGTAAATTTTGCAAGTTCTTTTTCGGTGTATTCAACTGCTCTTTGTGCCTGTATGGATCCAGATAGCCTTCCTCCTATAGTATTGGATAAATATTCTAACCATTCATAACTTTTTGATTCTGTAAGATTGAAGTCGTAAATACTTCTCATCATTATTGAATCTGCTTTCTTTGTGGTTATGGATTGCGCTTTCGCGAAAGCGGAACACATCAAAATAATAAACCCAAAACTATATATCTTATTCATTTTCTAAAGCTGCTATATATTCATTAATTTTCCCTGATGTCTCCTCATCTAATTGTGGAGGTAGAATATCCTTAAATTTAGATAGCGTTTCTACAAGAACCTTTGCAACAATCAATCGCGCCATAGGTTTATCATCTGCTGGAATGACGTACCACGGAGCATTTTTTGTATTTGTGTTTTTTATCGCTTCTTCATAGCAAAGCATATACTTATCCCACAGCTTGCGCTCTTTCAAGTCATCTTCTGAAAATTTCCAGTTTTTCTCTGGTAAATGAAGTCTTCTAAGTAAACGATTCTTTTGCTCCTCTTTACTTAGATTCAAAAAGAACTTAAAAATAAAAGTACCATTCTCAGTTAACTCCTTTTCAAAATTATTGATTTGTTGGTAACGCATTTGCCAGAAATCCTCATCAGCATCTTCAGGGCTATCAAATCCAGGAAGCTTTTCGGCCATTAGGTATTCTGGATGTACCCTAGTCACTAGAACATTTTCATAATGTGTTCTATTAAAGATGCCAAAATGCCCTTTTGAAGGTAATGCTACATAATGTCTCCATAAATAACCATGAGATAATTCTAAATCTGTAGGCACTTTAAAACTATGTTGTACAACACCTCTTACATTAAAATCTTTGAAAACCTCTCTTATAAGACTGTCTTTACCAGAAGTGTCCATACCTTGAAAACATACTAACACAGCATGCTTATCATGGGCATAAAGTCTAGTTTGAAATTCTGCTAACTCTCTTCTTACAATTGCTAATTCCTTTTTAACTTCTTTTTTAGAAAGAGCATCGATAGAACAAGTAGAAAGTTTTGAAAGTTCAAAATTGTTTTTAGCTAGATAATCTTCTGATAACATACCTCTATTTATTTACTAGCAAAAAGCTTTACGTCCTTCTCACTAATTTGTTCACCGCCTAAGATAATTAATCTTTCCACTACATTGCGCAGCTCACGTATATTACCTGTCCAGTCGTATTCTTGTAGCAATTTAAAGGCTTTATCTTCAAATTGCTTAGCAGCATTTCCCTGTTCTTTTGCAATTTTTGCTGCAAAATGATTGATTAACAAAGGTATATCTTCTCTTCTATCGTTTAAAGAAGGTACATTTATAAGAATAACAGCAAGTCTGTGATACAAATCTTCTCTAAACTTTTTATCTGCTATTTCTTGTTTAAGATCTTTATTGGTCGCAGCAAGAATTCTAACGTCCACCTTAATGTCTTTATCACTTCCTACACGCTGGATTTTATTTTCCTGTAGCGCTCTCAGCACTTTGGCTTGAGCCTTTGCGCTCATATCACCTATTTCATCAAGAAAGATGGTACCACCATTTGCTGCTTCAAATTTTCCTGCGCGGTCTTTATTTGCCCCAGTAAAACTACCTTTTACATGACCGAATAGTTCACTTTCAATAAGCTCGCTAGGTATCGCCGCACAATTCACTTCAATAAAAGGACCTTTAGAACGATCACTTTTTTCATGTAGCCAGTGTGCCACTAGTTCTTTTCCAGTACCATTCTGTCCTGTGATAAGAACCCTAGCATCGGTCGGCGCGACTTTTTCAATAATATTTTTAATGATAACGATAAGCTCACTTTCACCAATCATTTCATAATTCTTACTAACCTTCTTTTTAAGTCTTGTGTTTTCAACTAGCAGACTTTTTTTATCTAATGCATTGCGCACTGTATTGAGTAACCTATTCAAATCTGGTGGCTTAGAAATATAATCAAATGCTCCTAATCGCATAGTATTTACAGCCGTATCCAGATCACCATGACCAGAAATCATAACAACAGGGATTTCTGGTTTAATTTTCTTAATGGCTTCCAGAACCTCAACACCATCCATCTTAGGCATTTTTATATCACAAAGAACCAGATCATAATCGTTGTCTTTGATCAATTCTATTCCTTCTAGACCATCTGACGCTTCAGACACTTTATAGTTCTTATTTTCTTCAGATAAAATTTTACCTAACACACGACGTATCGCGCTCTCATCTTCTATTAGGAGAATATTTGCCATAATTATATTTTGAATTTTAAACCTATACGAGAGTAAAACGTATTGGTGTCATTAAGAGTGACTACATCATCTGCATTATCATCTCTTAATCTAATATCATTGATAAATGTATAACCTGCATACACATATGCAGATATATGTTTAGTAAAGTTATACTGATAGCCAGGACCAAACATAGCAACCGTCATAGAAACATCTTCGGCTACACCTCTTGTAGTAGGCTCATCGTTTTGAATGTTTGCAAAAAAACCATCTAATCTAGCATATAACTGCACACTATTTTTATCGCTAAATCTATATTTGAGGTTCATTTTAGGTGCTCCTAAAGTAAAACTCCAGTCCTCATTTATTTCTCTATAATAGTTTATGTATGGTAATGGAAACGGTCTACCTGCGGTTGTATTATACTGCACACCTACAACAAGTTGCCACGGTTTACCACCATCTTCACGATTCTTTTCATTTTTAATAAAGTAAACACTGGCAGACAAAAAGTAATCATCGCTATGCGCTTTACCTTCATCAAAATTAGAGGCTACAAGAATACCAGCGCGCGATCCAAATCTCCAATTATTTTTCATTGGAAATGTGTACCCTAATGAAACTTCAAAACTTTCGTATCGATCAGTTCCAAAATCAGTACGCATAAAATCATCACGCACTAAATACTGGACATTTCTATATTCAATAAAAGGGACGATATAAGTACCTTCATCCACTTTTAACGGCACATTTGCAAAAGTTCTAAATCTTCTAAAACTGTTATCAGATTTTCGTTGCGGAAAATAAGTATACTCTGCTCTAAATAAATCTGTTCCTTGAGAGTGCGCTTTCGCGAAAGCGATAACAAATAACACAATCACACATAGCTTTGCATATTTTCTCATACTATTCATGACTCATATCATTAGAATTTTGCCTAACTGATGGCTGAGATATAATGTGCAAATCTCTTTGCGGAAATGGGATCGTAATCTGATTCTCTCTAAATGCCTTATCAATAGCAAAACGTAAGCTACTCTTGATGCGTGGATCTGTAAACGCATCTCTTATAAAGAAGTAAACACCAAAGTTTAATGAACTATCGCCAAAGTCATTGAACATAACAAAAGGCTCTGGACTTTTTAAGATCCCTTTTTGTTCACGAGCACATTGAATGAGTATCTTTTCTACTAATGCTGTATCACTACCATAAGCTACTCCTACCTGTACACTTTCTCTAGTTTTTGGATGGTTTTGAGTATAATTATATACAGACTCTGACATGAAAAGATGATTGGGAATGATTAATATTTTGTCATCTCTGGTAATAATACGCGTACTTCTCAATTTAACTTCAAAGACACGACCCACCTTACCATTCATTTCAATTACATCATTAACTAATACAGATCGATCAATTAAAATGGTTACTCCAGCAATTATATCTTTAAATAAATCTTGAAGTGCAAAACCTAAACCTACAAACAGGGCTGCACTAGCCGTTAAGATACCGGTAAGTTGTACTCCACTAGAATTTAATACTGTTATGATTACAATGATGTAAACTACATAATTAAAAAATTTAAAAACGCTTTCAAACTTCAACTTATCAGGTGCGTCCATTTTACGAGTTACCACTTTCCTAATACCTCTTAAAATAAGAGTAGTAATTAAAATCGCAATAACAGCTAAAATAAGCATCCAAGTGTCCAGATGGAATCCACCGTTTTTTCCCTCGGGAACTATTTCATAATTAATAAATTCTTTTATTTTATCCCAATCTATATTCATATTTAATAACGGAGCCATTTATAAAGCTCCTTCCAATTTGTTTTTTTACCATACATAAGTATTCCTATACGGTATATTTTTGCTGCTAGCATTGCTACACCTATTATACTTACATAAAGCAATAACATACTGCTAGCAATTTCCCACCAGGCAATATCACCAAAAGGTATGCGCATTAACATAACAATAGGAGATGTCAACGGAATATATGAAAAGACAACGGCTACAGTACCATGTGGATTGTCCATTACAGAAAAGAATCCTACATAAATTGCCAGCATTAACGGCACGATTACAGGTAACATAAATTGCTGTGTATCGGTTTCATTATCTACTGCTGCTCCTATCGCCGTATATATGGATGCATAAAGAAAATAACCACCCATGAAATAAATAAAGAAACAGATCAATAATTTTAAAATAGGCAACTGAGCAATATCATTTATGACCAATTCCATTTTTGTCATGTCTTGTGCTTGTGCCATAACATCTGCATTTGCAGGATTTGTAAATGCTTCTACACCAAAAAACGTGGTTCCTATTGTTAATAGAATAAAACCAACGATTACCCAGATAATAAATTGTGTAATACCAGCAAGTGAGGTTCCCGTAATTTTACCAATCATTAAATAAATGGGCTTCACACTACTCACTATAATTTCTATAATGCGACTGGTTTTTTCTTCTATTACAGATCGCATCACCATATTACCATATATAATAATGAACATCATCAATAAATATCCAGCGGCACCACCTGTAGCGATTTTTATCCATCCAGACATTTTACTAGTTTTCTCGCCAGAGAAGTTTTGGACTTGAATTTCTTTATCAATTTTACGTTCTAAAATGAGACTAGGACTTATCCCAACGTCTTCTAGGCTTTGTGAAGTAGCTTTATCATTTATTTTATCCTCTATGGATTCCAAAAAATCCTTTGATGGTGAATCGTCAGAATAAAAACTTAAATCAGTCAAAGCGCCGTCTCTAGATTCCATAAGGATCAGCCCATAGTAATCTGCTTGCTTGCTTGCTGCGACTGCTGCTTCTTTAGAGATACCATCTAACTTAATATATTCATTACGGTCTGAGGATTCAAAAAGAGATATAAAATCACCATCTGTTTGATCTAGGATAGCAATTTTTCTTGCCGTGTCAGAATTAATACTGGTCAACCATCCTATTAATAATACAACGCCTACAAAAATCAATGGACTTACAAAAGTCATGACTATAAAGGTTTTATTCCTAACCTTATTGAGGTATTCCCTTTTTATAATGAGCCACAATTTATCCATTATGCTGCACTGTTTGAATGAAAATATCGTTTACACTAGGAATAACTTCACTAAAATGAGTCAACTCTCCTAAGTGCGTCAACTTGTTTAACGCTACTGGTATTTCCACATTTTCTGGAATTCTAATTTGAAAGTCTAGGGTATTATCTAAACCAGACAGTTCGATAGGAAGAGGATTGAACTCTGATGGAATTTGTTGAAATGCCATATCATTATTCATACATATTAATGAGACAGCATAATTACGATCACGATACTGTTGTTTTACATCACTCAGTTTTCCTTGTAAAACTAGATTTGATTTATTGATTAATGCAATATGATCACACATTTCTTCTACACTTTCCATACGATGTGTTGAAAAAATAATCGTTGCACCATCATCTCGTAATTTTAAAATCTCGTCTTTAATAAGGTTTGCATTCACTGGATCAAAACCAGAAAACGGTTCATCAAAAATTAATAAACTCGGCTCATGCATTACAGTTACAATAAATTGTACTTTTTGTGCCATACCTTTAGAAAGTTCTTGTAGTTTTTTATTCCACCAACCTTCTATTCCTAATCGATCAAACCAATATTGTAACCGCTCTTTTGCTTCTGTTTTTGACAAGCCTTTTAGACGAGCTAGATAAATACATTGCTCACCTACTTTCATAGATTTATATAGACCACGCTCTTCAGGCATGTAACCTATATCTTCTATATGTTTAGGTTGTAATTGCTCACCATTCAAAAGGATTTTACCTCCATCTGGCATAGTGATCTGGTTGATAATTCTTATAAGTGAAGTTTTACCAGCACCATTGGGTCCTAGCAAACCATAAACACTTCCTTTAGGTACAGAAAAAGACACATCGTTCAATGCTGTGAAATCTCCGTAAATCTTTTTTATATGTTGTACTTCTAATGCGTTATCCATGCAAAAATTAATTGTGCTAAATTAACAAGAACGATATGGGATTACTAAGTATTTTGAAGATTTTAATATCGATACTAGCCGATTAATTAATAATAACAGATAAAATACGCGAATCTTCACATTTTTCTATAGAATTTGGCATAAAAAAACCCACCTCTTGAAAACAAGAGGTGGGAAAAATTGCTATGAAAAAGAAAAATAACAAATGGTTGGTTGACCATTCGTTGGAGTAAATATATATAAATTTTTCTAATCCATTAAGTTTTCTTTAAGAAAACATGTCTTTTACCTTTCCAAAGAACGATTTGTCGCCTTTTTCTGGTGCAGGATCAAAATTAGAATCGGTCATCATGCTTTCAAAAAACTCTTTTTGTTCCTTAGTTAACTTACGTGGTGTCCATACATTAATATGAACAAGTAAATCACCAGTACCATAACCATTTAAGCTAGGCATACCTTTACCACGCAATCTCAAAATTTTCCCACTTTGGATTCCAGCTTCAACAGGTATACGTACTTTACCTGTTACGGTCTGTATTTCTTTAGAAGTTCCTAGAACCGCTTCTGGTACACTAACATACAAATCGTAATGAAGATTGTTACCTTCACGCTGTAATTCTGCGTGCGGTTTTACTTCTATGTCTACAAGTAAATCTCCACTTACTCCATTTCCTGGTGCATCATTTCCTTTTCCAGAAACTTTAAGACGCATGTCTGATTCTACACCAGCAGGAATTTGGATAGTTACTGTATCTTCTGAAGCAACCATCCCTTGAGAATCTGCTCCATCTGGTTTATTGTCAATAGTCTGTCCAGCACCACCACAAACATTACAAGGCGCAGCAGTTTGCATACGACCTAAAATAGTGTTTTGGATTCTGGTTACCTGACCGCTACCATTACAAGTACCACAGGTTTTATAACTTACGCCTGGAGCTTGTTTTTTACGTTTTACTTTAACTTTTTTATCGACACCATTTGCTGCCTCTTCTAACGTTAGAGAAACTCGTATACGTAAATCTTTACCTTTTACACGACGCTGCCCTCCACGACTACCACCGAATCCTCCAAAACCGGAAAATCCGCCGCCACCGCCGCCAAAAATATCACCGAACTGACTAAAAATATCGTCCATGTCAAAACCTCCAGCACCACCACCGCCAAAACCTCCAGCTCCACCAGAAGTGTATGCTTGATGACCCATTTGATCATAACGAGATTTTTTCTGTGGATCGCTTAAGGTCTCATAAGCCTCTGCCGCTTTTTTGAAATTCTCCTCTGCAGTTGCGTCTCCAGGATTTTTATCTGGATGATATTGAATAGCCTTTTTTCTATAGGCCTTCTTTATCTCTGCAGCGGTTGCTCCTCTTTGTACGTCTAATATGTCATAAAAATCTGCCATAATTATTGTCCTATCACTACTTTAGGAAAACGGATGATCTTGTCTCCCAGTTTATATCCTTTTTCTATTACATCTACCACTTTACCTTTCATATCATCGTTAGGCGCTGGTATTTGAGTAATGGCCTCATGTATGTCTGCGTTGAAAGTGTCTCCTGCCCTAACGTCAAATTCTTCTAGACCTTTTCCTACTAACGTAGTACGTAATTTTCCAGAAATTAATTTAACACCAGTGATTAGATCTTCATCTTCAGATTTATTAATCTCAATCATCGCTCTGTCAAAATCGTCAAGAACTGGCAACATGTCTCTTAAAACTCCTTCACCAGCAGTTTTAAAAAGTTCCATACGCTCTTTTGCAGTGCGTCTTTTAAAGTTTTCAAATTCTGCAAACAAACGTAAAAATTTATCTTTTTCTACCTGCAATTGATCTTCAAGAATTTCTACCTCGCTGCGTTCATCTTGTACCTCTTCTTGAACTTCTTCTGTTTCTTGCTCCATTACTTCTGGTGCTTCCTGCTCTTTCAGGTCTTTTTCTTCTTTATTATTCTTTGCCATTTTAGGATGGTATATTTTTAACTTAATTCGACTCTTTTATTATAAAGATGTTGGTACTTATTCCGCTTTCGCGAAAGCGAGAAACAAATCCATCTTCATCTTCCTCATCGCGATAAAGCAAAAGTGCTGCCATTTCAAATACCGTGTCATTATGTCACCGCAATTATTAATATAGTTTTAACGCTACTATTTGTATATACATTTAATTTTGTTAATCAAATAATCAAATATCAAATAATGAAACGCAATTTTTTAAAAATCACAGGAATGGCAGCGGTAATCGCTTTTACAGTTGCTTGTAAAGACAACAAAAATGAAGTAGAAGCTACTGAAGCTGCAGATGCTGCTGAGGCGACTGTAGAGGCAGTGACTTATACAGTAGATACTGAAGCTTCTAATATTGCATGGATAGGTTCTAAACCTACAGAAGACCATACAGGTAATATCTATCTTTCTAGCGGTATGGTAAAAGTAAATGGTGAAGCTTTAGAAAGTGGAGAGTTTACCATTGACATGAATTCTATCGAGGTAACTGACCTTGAAGGAGATAAAGCGGCTAGTTTAAAAGCGCATTTAACTGGAGAAAGAGAAGGTACTTCTTCTGACTTTTTTAATACAGCTGTGTACCCAACGGCAAAATTTGTTGTAACCGGTTTAAGTGGTTCTACTTTAGAAGGTAACCTTACTTTAAAAGATGTTACTAAAAACGTTTCTTTTCCAGTAACTGTTGCTTATGATGGTGACAAAATGATGTTGAATAGTGAAGAGTTTACTATCGATCGTACAGATTGGGGAATTAAGTATGGTTCTTCAAGTCTTGCTGACGTTGTTGCTGACAAAGCGATATCTGATGATATTAAATTAAAAATAAGCCTTGTTGCTGTGAAGTAATTAGAATACTTATATTTTTAAAAAGGTCTACAATCACAAATTGTAGACCTTTTTTGTTTTAGTTATAGTGTATTATTGCATTTCATATTCTAATCAACCTATGCAGATTAAAAAGGTCCTTTTTACCCTATTTCTTTTCATAAATGGTACTTCTCTACTCTATTCTCAAGAGTTTGAAGAAATAGCGATAGATTCAATATTATCTATACAAATGCCATTTGATACCTACTATTATACTGAAAACGATAGTATTGATGGAATAACTAGGTTAGTGCATTATGCTGATGTTGATGATGTTTCCTATTTTGTTTACAGAATAAGAACTGATGATCTCTCCTGTTATTCCAACAAACGCGAGATGAAGAAACATTATAAAGATGTTAGTGACTATCTAGTAAGTGGCAGACCACAAAAACGTGTAAAATATAATTCTACATTTATTGATAAAGATGTTTTGCAAGGTGTTATAGAATACAACGATTTAGACGCAGAGACAGAAGAATTGTACAATAGTGATTTTCGTTTTATACAGATTAAAGAAACGATGTATCAAGTAAGTCTATATCAACCGGTAAAAGGGTTGAAAAAAAGTACAGCAGATGATTTCTTTAATAGCATTTATATCAACCCAGATTATACTAAAGAAAATCAATATACAGAATGTAACAGCTTTGACGCACTCTTTAATAATGAGAACGATCCAGAAAAATCTAATGCTTACAACACTGGTTATGCCTTAGGGTATATGGCTGGTGGAGTACTTTGTTTTCTATTAGTTGCTGGACTAGTTGTACTGGCCATTGTTCTTATTGTGAGAAACAATAGAAAGAAAAGTCAGGAACAATGGGATGAGTTTAATGAGAGGTCTTAACAGAGTCAAGTGGTGTTGCTTTAATCTTGATATGATTTCCTTTCATCATGATGTATGCCCATAAACACATTAAACCTGTATAAACACAAATTAAAGAAAAGATGGTTTTGAATTCCCATTCTACATAAGAACGAGCAACGAATACACCCAGAGTTAGAACAAGTAGAACGATACTATTATATTTTGCCAAGGCACTTAATTCAATCCAAAGATCTGTTTGATTTTCAGAAATTATAATATTAGACTTTATCATACCAGATTTTACTTGAATCTTATCTCCAGGATTGACTTCTAGCATATAGAAACTATCACTTTTCACCAGGTCTTTGCGTCTATCGTTTTTTAAAACTTCTAAGTACCTGTATGACCAGCCTACTTTTGTTTGTTTTGGATAATGGATCGTAATATTCATTAATTACAATTTTCACCTATTTTACTTATCTCAAATATTGTTTTAGAGCTTTTTCTAGTTCTGGATATTCAAAAACATAACCATTTTCTTCCACCTTTGCACTGCTGGCATGCTGACTGGCAAGAACGATAGAAGACATCTCACCTAGCATTAATTTCATTACAAATTCTGGTACATTGGGTAAAAAAACTGGCTTCCCTAATACCTTACCTATTGTTTCCATCATTGGTCTATTTCTTACTGGATGCGGCGCGACACCATTATAAACTCCTTCTAAGTTATTTTTAAGAATATGAATAAATAAGCCAGATAGATCATCTATAGCGATCCAACTTTGCCACATTTTGCCATTACCAAATCCAGCACCAGCATAAAACTTTACAGGTTTTGACATTTGTTCTAACGCGCCGCCTTTGTCTGACAACACAATCCCTATTCTTACAACCGCATGATTAAGTCCTAATTCTTTAAACTGTGCTCCTGCTTTTTCCCATGCGATACAAACATCTGCAAGGTAGTTAGTCGCTGTAGGTGGTATTTCATCTTCTCTAAGAGCTTTACCATTTTGATCATCTGGATAAATACCTATAGCGCTAGCCGTCACCGCATGTTTTACCTGATGATCGGTTTCTTTTAATAAACGCAACAACAATTCTGTGCTGTTTAAGCGGCTATTAAGTATACGCTTTTTTGCATCTTCATTCCATCTTTGAAAAACGGTTTCTCCAGCTAGATGGACTATAGCATCGACACCTTTAATACAATCAGCATCAATAGTCATTTCTTTTACATTCCATAAAAAGCCTTTGTAGTTTTGTTGACTCTTTATAGCGCTTTCTCTAGTGGTGAGATAATGAACCGTGTGACCTTGCGCAATTAAATCTTCTGAAATTCTTGAGCCCACTAGACCAGTAGCTCCTGTTATAAGTACAACCATGTTACGAATTTAATTATCAAAGTAATAGAACGCTATATACTTTGGAGATAATTAACAAGAAAAAAGGTAATGTCCCTATTGAGTCATTACCTTTTTGAAAAGAAATTATTTAAATCAATTCTTATCTATAATCTGATGATTATTTCTTTATCGCTGTCTATAGTAAATTTTGCATCCATCCACGTTGGTGGACCATAGTTCATAGGATTGTTACTCATACCATAAGACTCTATAGGCATTCCTTGTTCAGAAAAATCCATGGATTGGTTTCCGTTTTGATCATGCAATACCATTACTGCATATTCTCCTGCAGGCACATTTTCAAAAGTAGCAATCGCTATTCTGTTCTTAATTTCTACACTTGCAGATTGTAGTGGTGCAGCTTTCATAAATTGACTTTCTGTGTTTAAGGAATACACCATTTTACCTTGGTCATCTTTTGCATTGTTAACTACAACTTTAAGAGTAAATGTCTCTTGAGCACTAAAAGTTAAAGAGATCAATAATACGATGATAGATGTAAATAAAGTTTTCATAGTAGGTTATTTAAATTGTTAGACAGGACAAATATGCAGCAATGATCATGTTATGAATAATTGTTATTACCCAACTGTCATTTTATATAACCGAATTGTAAAAACTGTAGAAATCACAACAATAAATTATTTTGAGTTTATAAAACCTTCTTAGAAAAGCACTTTACTATCTTTACCTTATGAATAAACAGTTTATATTTTTACTACTATCCATCATTAGTATCTCTTGTCAAAATCAAGAACAAAAAATTGATCCACAAACGGTTTTTAAATATAATGAACACGCAAATGTGACCAGTCTCGATCCTGCTTTTGCAAAGGACCAAAGAAATATATGGGTATGTAATTTACTATATAACGGGCTGGTAAAACTGGATAAAAATCTAGAAGTAGCTCCAGATCTAGCTGCAAACTGGAAGGTAGATACTACAGCTACTGTCTATACATTTTATCTAAAGAAAGACGTGTATTTTAATGACGCTTTCGCGAAAGCGAGAACCATAACAGCCCAAGATTTTAAATATTCTCTTGAACGATTAACGGATCCATCGGTAGCTTCTCCTGGCGCTTGGGTCATGAGTAACGTAAAAGAAATCAATGCGATAGAACCATTAGAGCTACAAATAGTTTTAAAGCAACCCTTTCCAGCTTTCTTGGGATTGCTTACTATGAAATATTGCAGCGTGGTACCAGAAGGTAGCAATAATTTAAGAGAAAAACCTATAGGAACAGGTCCTTTTTATCTGAAACGATGGCAGGAAAATGTCAAAATGGTATTGCGCAAAAACAATCGCTATTTTGAAAAAGATGAAGAAGGTAACTCCTTACCCTACTTAGAAGCTGTAGCCATCACTTTTAAAACAGATAAACAAAGTGAGTTTTTAGAGTTTGCTCAAGGAAATCTAGATTTTATAAATGCTATTGACCCTAGTTATAAAGACGAGCTTTTAACCACAGATGGAGAACTAAAAGAAAAGTATGTTCCTACTGTAAACCTAGTAAAGGCTTCTTTTTTGAATACTGAATATTTAGGACTTAAAGTAGATTCTAAATCATCTGAATTGCAAAGTAAATATGTAAGGCGAGCTATCAATTTAGGTTTTGATCGTAATAAAATGATCAAATATTTGCGCAATAACATAGGAACACCAGCGCATAATGGCTTTATTCCTAAAGGTATTCCTGCAGGTGGCAGCGTTACGGGATTTTCTAATGATCCCGAAGAAGCAAAAAAGCTTATTTTAAAGTACGTTGATCAAACTGGAGATAATAATCCATCAATTACTATAAGTACAGGAGCAAATTATCTCGATCTGTGTGAGTTCATTCAAAAAGAACTACAGAAAATAGGCTTGAAAGTTCAAATTGATGTTATGACACCTTCTACTTTAAGACAAGCTCGAAAAGCCGGACAATTAGACGTTTTTAGAAGCAGCTGGATTGCAGATTATCCTGATGCAGAAAATTACCTGTCTCTTTTTTATTCAAAAAACTTTGCCCCTAACGGACCTAATTACACACATTTTAAGAATGAAATGTATGACTCGTTATATCAAAAGGCTCTAACCATAAGCAACTCTAAAACAAGAACTGAACTATATAAACAAATGGATAGTTTAATCATAGAAGAAGCTCCTATCGTTCCTCTATATTATGATCAGAGTGTGCGTTTCATATCTAAGAAAGTTGTTAATCTAGAAAGTAATGCAGTAAATATGCTGGATCTGACGAGAGTGAAAAAAAAATGACATGTATTTCAAGTATATCTATAAAATGGTAATTTGATTATTGCTCACGTATCTCTAGCTTATTAGAAGAAGTATGAAATGATCAAATAGATGAACACCATTTTTAAAAAAGTCGTTAGAAAAATAACTGATAAGTCATTCCAAAATTCTTAAGAAGGATGATAACATCTAATAATCATTAGCGTCTTGCTTTATAAAATCACGAGTACGTTGAAAAACGTTTGTTCCGGAAGAAATTAATTAGAAAAATTTCCATTAATTAAGATGTGGACGTCATATTTATAAACCTCTTAGAAATTTAGCGTTAAAAACAAACATGTTGTATAAACAAATGTATTGTATTCTTTATCTTTCGCATTATTATGGATAAAACGATTTTAATTGATTTTTCTTCTTATAAAGAACTAGAAGACTGGACCAACATAAATGACACGGTGATGGGTGGCATTTCAAAAAGTACAATTGAATTAAATAGTGATGGACATGCCGTTTTTAGCGGTACGGTTTCCTTAGAAAAAAACGGAGGCTTTGCATCTGCTAGATATCAATGTCCCGATACTAAATTGGGTGATGCAACTAAAGCATTCATCACTTTAAAAGGTGATGGAAATGAGTACCAATTACGTTTTAAAGAATCTTCATCTGATGGACATTCCTATATTATTCCTTTTTCTACTACTGGAAAATGGGAAACTGTAGAACTTATACTGGAAGATATGATACCTTCTTTTAAAGGAAGCCATTTAAATATGGACAACTTTGATCACACTTTTATAGATGAGCTTTCTATTTTTATTGGTAATGAAGAGGTTGACTTTGAATTACTGATTGATAAAATAGAACTTGCATAACATGTAATTAAGGAATTTATTCTTTTCTACATTTAAAACCATAACAACAAACACTCTTCATATAGAAGAGTGTTTTCTTTTTTTGAAGAAAAGCTATTCTCAAATCTCAAGATCATATCATGATCTAGAGCGTTTACAATTTATGTTTAAAGAATTAGAGAATTCTGAAACCATTCCTATCTGTGAAAACGCATTAGTTTTAAGCATATTTTATCATGATATTGTGTTCGATGCTACCAGAAAAGATAACGAATATAAAAGTGCCCAGGTTTTAGAAAAACACCTTTCTAAAACATCCTTCAACAACATCAAGCTGTGTAAAGATCAAATCATAGCAACCACAACATCACAAAAAAAACCTGACAGATCCTGACACTAATTTATTGATAGATCATGACCTAAGCATATTAGGCCAGATAAATGAGATATACACCAGTTATACACAAAAAGTAAGAAAAGAATATAAGATGTATCCTAACTTCATATACAAACGGGCACGTAAAAAAGCGATGCTACATTTTCTTGAACAAGACGCCGTTTTTGAAAGAGAAGAGTTGACTCACACTTATGAGACTCAAGCCAGAGAAAATATTTTAAAAGAAATAAAAAGTCTTTTACGATTAAAACTTAACACTTAACGCAAGAATAATTTGTTCAGGTCTAGAATCAATCGTTAGCGGTCGGTTAATATTAACAGTATTATCGATAAAACTCAATTCATTATCAGTTAGACCACGTTCGTATCGCACATCTATACCTAGATTCCCTAAATTAATACCTATCCCAAACTGTGCTCCTATAGTGAAATCATTTTCCACATCTGTAGCATCTATATCTTGAATATCAGTATCCATGACATATTGTAAAGATGGTCCTGCAAAAATATGTAGTGGTCCTATTATTTCTGCACCTATTAAAATAGGTAAGTCTAATTTTTCAATATCAAACTGTACACCATTATATTCATTGCTCAACTGAGTATACTTCAATTCTGGTCTGACATAAATGATCCCAAAATCCAGTTTATAGTAGACACCTAGATGAAATCCTAATTCCTCTTTTGGGTTATCGATAATAGTCTGTCCGTTTTCTTTCAGATCACCGGTAGAACCATAATTTGCTCCGGCAGTAATTCCTAATCCGCTTTCCGACTGTGCCCAGGAAACGGTAGATGTAAGAATAACGAGAATTGCGACGTACTTTTTCATAACTACATTTTGATTATAGAACGCAATTTTGAACATTTTATTGATTAAAAGCATTTATTATAGATTTTGAACAAAACTACTAAAAAAGCGATGGTTTATTTTAACATTAATTTAAATTTTATTCTCAGAATTGCTAATATATTTGTATAAACAATTAATGTAATTGTATATTAAAAAATTATGAGTAAAAATGTTACTTCTATTCCGCTTTCGCGAAAGCTAATTACCACTCTAATTAAGAAAGGTACAGCGGTAACTGAAGCCATTAGTCTTAATTTAAAAGAGCATGGTATTACCTTACAGCAATTCAATGTCCTGCGTATATTAAGAGGTCGCAAAGGTAAAGTAGCAAGTTTGCAAGATGTGAGTAAAAACATGATTCATGCAAATTCAAATACTACTAGAGTTATTGATAAGCTGGTAGATAAAAAATTAGTAGGTCGCGTGCAATGCCCTACGGATAGAAGACAAATAGAACTAACTATAACTGATAAAGGCTTAAAACTCCTTGCCATTTTAGATAAAAAAGTGGACGATGCAGAAGCCTCACTTACTGAAAATCTAAATGAAACTGAAATGAGTTTATTAATCCATAATCTTGATAAAATTTAAATTTTTATTCTAATATTTGTACATACAATTAACATATAAACAATTAATTTTTTTTAACCATGAATGTAATTTTAAAATCTGCTATGATCCTTGCAATAGTTGCAGGAACTAGCACAAAAGAAAAAGAGATGAAAACAGTAAACACAGCAACAAGCACAGCAGTCTGGACCGGTAAAAAATTTGGCGGTAGCCATACAGGTACCATCCAGTTAAAATCTGGTCAGTTAGAGTTTAAAGAAGAAAAACTTACCGGAGGCAATTTTATCATCGATATGAGCTCTTTAGATGTTACCGATTTAGAAGGAGAAATGAAAGGAAAACTAGAAGGACATCTTAAAAGCGACGACTTCTTTTCTACTCAATCTTTCCCAGAAGCTACTCTAGTATTTACTTCAGTAGAAAATCTAGAAGATTATTATAAAGTAACTGCAAATCTCAACATTAAAGGAAAATCTAACCCAATAACCTTTGATCTTTTAGTAAATGATACTAGTGCAAGTACCACGTTAAACATCGATCGTAGTAAATATGATGTGAAATATGGTTCTAAAAGTTTCTTTAAAGGTTTAGGAGATAATTTTATCTATGACAATTTTGAAGTAGCGGTTGTTTTAAAGTTCTAAACCTCTTCTCAAATTTATCAAAATCCCACACACAGTTGTGGGATTTTTTTTGTGTAAATCTTCACTTTTTAATGGTCTACCTCTTCCCTATCTTTGAAATCTATTAGATGGCACCAGATGTTTTCAAAGATCGGTTGTTTTGATTTTCAATTAGTTTAAACAATGGTTGATGATTTAAAAACAATAACACCTTCAAATAGATTTAACTCGATTAGAAATGAAAGTGAATGTCTAACGTCTTTATAATAAAAAGCACACAACATTTACTCGACAACACATAATATACGATGAAAATTTATACCAAAACAGGAGATAAAGGAACTACAGCGCTTTTCGGAGGTACTCGAGTACCTAAGCATAATTTAAGAATCGATAGTTATGGAACCGTAGACGAGCTTAATTCCTGGATGGGATTAATTAGAGATCAAGAAATTGACTCTCACACTAAAAAAATCATCAATCTGATCCAGCACCACCTTTTTACTGTAGGTGCAATACTTGCAACACCACCAGAAAAAGAAACCCTCAAAAATGGTAAAGACCGTTTGAATATTTCTAAGATTAGTGATGAAGAAATCACCATGTTAGAAAAAGAAATGGACACTATGAATGAAGAATTACCACAAATGACTCATTTCATACTTCCAGGTGGTCATCCTTCTGTGTCATATTGTCACATAACTAGAACGGTATGCCGCCGTGCAGAGCGTATAGCATCAGAGCTTAACGATGTTACACCTATAGATCCTCAAGTTTTAAAGTATCTGAACCGACTTTCTGACTATCTATTTGTACTGGCACGTAAATTGTCTAAAGATTTGCAAGCCGAAGAGATAAAATGGATCCCAGAAAAATACTAATCTCATTTCATTCAGAGTCTGTTACTATTGCCTAAAGAGCATAAAAACAGTGACTTTTGATTAAAATGAAATAAATCGTGGGGCAACTGATGAACACTTTCAGCAAACATTTTGATTTTCAAAAGCTTATACGCTCTTGCAAATCTTGAAATCAAAGTAAAATTAACTTGCATAAATCGACGAGAAGTTTATTTTTGCAAAAAACTTAACGAGTAAAAATATGTATTGGACACTAGAATTAGCATCTTATTTAAGTGATGCACCTTGGCCTGCTGAGAAAGACGAATTGATCGATTATGCAATTCGTACAGGAGCACCGTTAGAGGTAGTGGAAAATTTACAAGCCATTGAAGATGAAGGAGACTTATATGAATCTATTCAAGAGATTTGGCCCGATTATCCTACAGACGACGATTACCTCTGGAATGAGGATGAGTATTAACGATCACGAATCGTATAAAAAGTCTCGTAAAGAGACTTTTTTTTTGCTTTAATTTTAGATATTAGCAACAGCAGCAACAAATTTTTAAACTGCTATAAATCAATTAAATAAAATATCATGGGACTATTAGATTCCGTATTAAAGGTATTCGTAGGCGATAAGTCTAAGAAGGATATAAAAGAAATACAGCCTATTGTTAACAAAATACTCAAATTTGAACCAGAATTTGAGAAGCTAAGCATTGACGAATTACGTCATAAAACAGTAGAATTTAAGGAGCGTATCGCAGCTGCAAAAGAGCAAACTTTATCTAAAATAAGTGCGCTACAAGAAAGAGCAGAAAAAGAAGAAGATATTGATAAACGTGAGGAAATCTATAATGAAATAGATCAACTACAAGACGTTTCTTATGAAGAAGGTGAAGCGATTCTCAATGAGATAATGCCAGAAGCATTTGCGGTAATGAAGGAAACAGCAAAACGCTTTTTCCACCATCCAGAAATGCGTGTAAACGCCACTTCGCGAGATCGTGAATTATCTGCACGTGTTGATTACGTAAGTCTTGATGGTGATCATGCCATTTGGAAAAACTCTTGGGACGCGGCTGGAAAGCCTATCACTTGGGATATGATTCATTATGATGTTCAATTAATAGGTGGAGCGACCCTACATAGCGGTAAAATTGCCGAAATGCAAACTGGAGAAGGAAAAACATTAGTGGCAACTTTACCTGTATACCTCAATGCATTAACTGGTAATGGAGTGCATGTAGTAACAGTAAACGATTACCTAGCAAAACGTGATGGTGCCTGGATAGGGCCATTATTTGAATTTCATGGTCTGACGATAGATTGTATAGATTACCACAAACCTAATTCTGAAGAAAGACGTCAAGCTTATTTAGCAGATATCACTTATGGAACCAATAATGAATTTGGTTTTGATTACTTGCGTGATAATATGGCACACGCAACAAAAGACCTTGTGCAACGCAAACACAACTATGCCATAATCGATGAGACTGATTCTGTTCTTGTAGATGATGCTCGTACACCTTTAATTATTTCCGGACCAGTTCCACAAGGTGATCGTCAGGAATTTGATGTGCTTAAACAACCAGTTGCTAACATAGTAGAAGTACAAAGAAAAGAGTTGGTACAAACACTTGCTCTAGCAAAAAAACTAATTGCTGAAGGTGATCTAAAAGAAGGAGGAAAACAATTATTACGTGTTTATCGTGGTCTCCCTAAGAATAAGGCCTTGATTAAATTCTTGAGTGAAGAAGGAATAAAGACCTTACTTCAAAAAACAGAGAATTTCTATATGCAAGATAACAACCGTGAAATGCCTAAAGTAGACGAGGCATTGTACTTTGTTATTGACGAGAAAAATAATCAAGTAGAATTAAGTGATAAAGGAATTGAGTTCCTTTCTGGTGATGATCAACCAGACTTCTTTGTAATGCCGGAAATAGGTATGGAAATAAGCCGCATTGAAAACGCGGGACTTTCTAAAGAAGAAGAGGCTGAGAAAAAAGAAGAGTTGTTCCGTGAGTTCTCTGTAAAATCAGAACGCATTCACACGCTCAACCAACTTTTGAAAGCTTATACTTTATTTGAAAAAGACACAGAATACATTGTTGACGCTCAAGAAAAGAAAGTTCCTAACGGCGCTGGTGGTTTTAGAGTAGAAACAGAGATGATCGTTAAGATTGTAGATGAACAAACTGGTCGTGCGATGGATGGACGTCGTTATAGTGATGGACTTCACCAGGCGATTGAAGCAAAAGAGAATTTAAAAATTCAAGACGCTACACAAACGTTTGCAACCATTACTTTACAGAACTACTTCCGTATGTATAAGAAGTTATCTGGTATGACTGGTACAGCGGTAACTGAAGCAGGAGAATTCTGGGAAATCTACAAACTAGATGTTATTGAGATTCCTACTAACAGACCTATCGCTCGTGATGATCGTCAGGATTTAGTATATAAAACTAAAAGAGAAAAGTACAACGCAGTCATTGAAGAAGTTACTAAATTAAAGCAAGCTGGTCGTCCAGTGCTTATAGGAACAACTTCTGTAGATATTTCTGAATTGCTGAGTAGGACTTTACAACGTGCCGGAATAGAGCACAACGTATTGAATGCAAAACAGCACAAACGCGAGGCAGACATCGTTGCTCAAGCTGGTAATCCAGGACAGATAACCATCGCTACAAACATGGCTGGACGTGGAACAGATATCAAATTATCTGACGAGGTGAAAGCTGCTGGTGGACTAGCCATTATCGGTACAGAACGTCATGATTCTCGTCGTGTAGATAGACAGTTGCGTGGTCGTGCTGGTCGTCAAGGAGATCCTGGAAGTTCTCAGTTTTATGTATCTCTAGAAGATAACTTAATGCGCCTTTTTGGTTCTGAACGTATGGCAAAAACCATGGACAGACTAGGAATGAAAGAAGGTGAAGTGATTCAGCATTCTATGATTTCAAAATCTATTGAACGTGCACAAACTAAGGTAGAAGAAAATGCCTTTGGTGTTCGTAAGAGGTTATTAGAATACGATGATGTAATGAATGCGCAACGTGAAGTAATTTACAAGCGACGTCACAACGCCTTATTTGGTGATCGCCTTGCGGTAGATATTGCAAACATGATTTACGACATTTCAGAGAATATTACTGAAGGAAACAAACTAGCTCAAGATTTCAAAAACTTTGAGTTTGAATTGATTCGTTATTTCTCCATGAGCAGCCCTATATCTGCTGAAGAATTTGCTGCAAAAGATGCTAAATCTATTACTGATGTCATTTATAAAGCAGCCTACGATCACTACAAAGAAAAAATGGAACGTACCGCTTCTGAGGTTTATCCAGTGATTAAAAACGTTATGGAAAATGACGAGCGCAACTATGAGCGTATCGCAGTTCCATTTACAGATGGTATCAAAACCTTAAATGTAGCGACTAATTTGCAAGATGCTTATGACTCTGAAGGTCGCTCTTTAGTGACCGATTTTGAAAAGAACATCACACTAGCCATCATTGACGAAGCGTGGAAAACTCACTTGCGTAAAATGGATGAGCTAAAGCAAAGTGTTCAACTTGCCGTTCACGAACAAAAAGATCCACTACTTATTTACAAATTTGAAGCCTTTGAATTATTCAAAGTGATGATCGATAAAGTAAATAAAGACGTAATAGGTTTTATGTTTAAAGGCGATCTTCCTACACGTGATGCAAACGCCATAAGTGAAGCAAGACAACGTAAGTCTGAAAAGACCAGTACTCAAAAAGAAGAAGTTCTTAATAGTGATGAACAAGCCGCACGTAATAGAGCTGTCGGTGCTGGAGCAAGCGGTCAGCAACAACGTCCTCAAGTTACAGAAACCATCACTCGCGATCAGCCTAAAATAGGCCGTAACGATAAAGTGATCATTAAAAATATCATGAATGGTGAGACTAAAGAAGTAAAGTATAAAGCAGCTATTCCTTTGATCAATAAAGGTGAATGGGTTTTAGAAAAGAAAGCTTAAAGGTTTAATAGAAGTTATAACTATTCCGCTTTCCATTTTTTAATGGAAGTTTATACTGAGGTAGCTCAGGACCAAAGCGAGAACATCAAAAATGCCTTACTGAAAAGTGAGGCATTTTTTATTTAGGAGAATTCTAGTCCATATCTCATCAATTTCTAGCCAAACTCGCAGGTTTTCAAAACCTATGAAGTTTTGGCGATCTAGCTAAACGTTAAAATTATCTCATTTCAAAAGTCCTTAACAGCAAGAGCTCCAAAAAGAATCTATTTTAAAAGAAAAAAATATGAGCGATAGAACCAAAGACAAAACCTATGACGAATTTTATAATGTCGTAAACATGACACCTAGCGAGTTAGAAGACTGGCTCGATACCTATAAATCAAAAAGCGTAGGAAAAGACAGTAACGATGGCGAGTCCATAGGTCATAAATCTGGTCGCAAAATCATCAATATCAAAAGAAAAAAGAACGACGAGCTTACTGACACTAATTACGATCACATGTACGAGGTAATAGGTTATGTCCATAGAAATAGCGCACAAAAGCCTAAAAGCGATATCAAAGAAAGCGACTGGAGATACAGTTTAAAAAATTGGGGACATGACCCTTGTAAAGAAATGGACTGTTAAGAGGTTCATTTTATAATTCAAACCCCATTGCAATAGCAGTTACTTCTAAAATGGGGTTTGTTTTTGCGATTAATAGGCATGAAATATAGACTAGCTTTTGTGTAATATTCCAGCACCGCGCATCCTCTCCTGATTTACAGCAAAACTGCGAAACCTGTCTTGTGCATTCCTCTCGCAAAAGCTCGTCGGATGCAATTTTAAGGAGAGGGATTTTCTTTGTTCGATAATTAAAAATAACACACTTAATCCTTGATCTTTAATATTTTATTTTATGAAATGAGAATAATATTTTCAATCTTATTAAAAGTCCTTTCCTTGGAAAAGGAAAGGTGGGCAAAATGAGCGAAAGCGAGTTTTGGTCGGAAAGGATCGATGCAGTGTAAGCAATAATCAACGTAGCGTTTAAACCAACTTTCCAAAATCACCATAAAACCGAAATGGTTTCCTATCGTTACCACAACTATTATTAGTATTTTTAAATCCTAAAAACTAACCATTATGAATCCTATTGTTAGAAATATTATCGCTGTTGTTGCAGGCTGGATTTTAGGAAGTGTTATTAACATGCTGTTGATCAATGCTGGTCATAGTCTTTTCCCTGTTCCTGGAATCGACATCAATGATATGGACGCCTACGCTGGCGTTATGCCAGATTTAGAACCTAAGTATTTCTTATTTCCATTTTTAGCTCATGCAATAGGAACTTTAATCGGTGCGATAATCGCTGCAAAAGTTGCCGTAACGCATCATATGAAAATGGCGTTGATCATAGGCGGAATCTTTTTGCTAGGTGGCATTACGGTCAACTATATGTTACCTGGCCCTACTTGGTTTACAGCACTGGATGCACTTGTAGCCTATATTCCTATGGCTTGGTTAGGTGGTAAAATAGGAATGAAAAAAAATCAGACAACATAATTGGCTACCAACTCACATATAAATCCCAACGCTGGACGCAGGAAGGAAAAGCTTGATGTAAATCAATTATTTAACGAGCTACATTCTGGTCAGGTAAGTGCGTTGAGTCGTGCGATCACTTTGGTAGAAAGTACTGCTGGTGATGATTCCGCTTTCGCGAAAGCAATCATGAAACAAGCCTTACCAGAATCTGGAAAATCCTTTAGATTAGGAATTACCGGCGTGCCAGGCGTGGGAAAATCGACTTTTATAGAATCGCTGGGAAGACAGCTCATAGATCGCGGCAAAAAAGTCGCCGTACTCGCTATAGATCCATCCAGTAATATCTCACGAGGCAGCATTTTGGGCGACAAAACAAGAATGGAGGAATTGGTCAAAAGCGACCAAGCCTTTATACGACCAAGTCCAGCCGGCACTACATTAGGCGGCGTGGCACGTAAAACACGCGAGGCGATCATCTTGTGTGAAGCTGCAGGATATGATTTTATCATCGTAGAAACCGTAGGCGTAGGACAAAGCGAGACCGCAGTCCACTCCATGACTGACTTTTTCTTACTCTTAAAACTCGCAGGCGCTGGCGACGATTTACAAGGTATCAAACGCGGCATCATGGAAATGGCAGACGCCATCATCATCAACAAAGCCGATGGCGAAAATCAAACCGCTGCAAAACACGCCAGACGCGAGTTCAAAAATGCAGTACACCTCATGCCACAAAAAGACCACGGCTGGCCTACACAAGTATTAACCTGTAGTGGATTGAACAATATAGGAATCACAGAAGTCATAGAAGAAATTAACAACTACAAAGAACACGCGACAACAAATTACAGCTTTACCAACAAACGCGACGCACAAGAATTGTATTGGTTTCATCAAACCATAGAAGAAGCGATTAAAACCAACTTCTATAACCGTCCAGAAGTAATTGCAAAACTGGCGACTCTAGAACAAGAAGTATTGAGTAAAAAGAAAAGTCCTTTTGATGCGGCTGGAGAATTGTTGGGGTTGTGAATGGATATTTAAGTAGAATTAACCAATTTGAATGACTGATAAAAATTTAAATATAGTATTAGATGAACAAACAAAGATTATAATAAACACTATTATAATAGTAGAATACCTTACTAGTTTTCCGGAATATTTAGAAGAAACAAACCAAAAACAACCAAAAGATTTATGGTTTATATACCAAGTTCTTAAGAATAACGCAATCATAAATCTAACACAACTATTTCATCATAAGGAAGATTACTCCTTCAATCAGATAAACAGAATTCTAAAATCTAATCCATTAGAAAACGAGCAGATTCTCAAAGATTTTAATCTAACATTAAAACCAGCAAAAGCATTATTTGAAGAACTTAAAATTTTGAACATACGAAATGAGTATGTTGGACATTTACTTTCTTCTAGAGTTTCTCATAAAATTGATTGGAAAATGGTAGTTAATCTTCTAAGTCAAGCTTGTAATATCCATGACTGCATTAACCAGAGAATAAATAATTCGCAAAATTACTGGTACATTGATCAGAACATTTTACATTCAATTTTTACTAAAGATTTAAAATCGCGTCATTTATTTTTAAAATGGAGAGAAATGTACGATAAAGACACAGAATTTTTGAAAAGAGATGAAATTGGAAAACTAACCAAACTGAATTGGAGAAAAAACACGAATAATTGATAAAAATCATTTGGGAATAATTCTGATTTAGACAACTCCTCTTTCTTTAACAAAACACTTATAAAACACTTTAAATGAAAAAATATATCATTCTTGTACTTACTACAATACTGACCGTCACAAGCTGCCAAGAAAACAAACAAACACAACAAACTAAAGAGAACTCAAAAATCTACCTAGAAGAATTCCATTCCTACGCACAACCTAATGATGCGGTGATTACTCATCTAGATTTAGATATCCATGTGGATTTTGAAACCCAAGTTATTCGTGGAATAGCGACTTACGATATTAAAAACAGCGGTAGCGATCAAATCATTCTAGACAGTAAGTTTTTAGAAATTGAAAGCGTTACTCAAAATGGTACAACAACTGATTTTGAGTTAGGAGATTTTGATGAGTCTTTAGGGCAACCGTTAACCGTTGCCATTAAAGAAGACACTAAGCAAATAGCCATCACCTACTCTACCACGGCAAAAACCGAGGCTTTACAATGGCTTACTGCTCAACAAACTGCAGACAAGACGAATCCATTTTTATTTACACAAGGACAAGCGATTCTAACACGTACCTGGATTCCTATTCAGGATAGTCCGCAAATACGTATTACTTATAATGCGACTGTAAAAGTTCCTCAAGAATTGATGGCGGTTATGAGCGCTGAGAATCCTAAGGAAAAGAACGAAAATGGCGTTTATTATTTTAAAATGGAACAGCCTATTCCGGCTTATTTAATTGCACTAGCTGTAGGTGATATTGAGTATAAAGCAATAAGTAATAGAACTGGAGTTTATGCAGAGAAATCGATGCTCAATAAAGTCCATGAAGAGTTTTCTGATATGGAGAAAATGGTGGTTGCGGCAGAGAATCTGTACGGCGATTATGATTGGGAACAGTTTGATGTGATTGTGTTGCCACCTAGTTTTCCTTTTGGTGGCATGGAAAATCCGCGGTTGACTTTTGCAACGCCTACGGTTATTGCTGGCGATAAAAGTTTGACTTCGCTGGTTGCTCATGAGTTGGCTCATTCTTGGTCCGGAAATTTAGTGACTAATGCTACCTGGAACGACTTCTGGTTGAATGAAGGTTTTACCGTTTATTTTGAAATACGCATCATGGAAGCTTTGTATGGAAAAGACCGTGCTAATATGCTGGCATTAATCGGTAAACAAGATTTGGAAGATGAACTAGAGGCACTGAAAGAATCACCTAATGACACCAAGTTGAAATTAGAATTACAAGGCCGCAATCCGGATGACGGAATGAACAGTATTGCTTATGATAAAGGCTATCTGTTTTTGCGAACGCTAGAAGAAAAAGTAGGTCGTGAAAGCATGGATGCTTTCTTAAAATCTTACTTTAAAAAGAACGCTTTTTCCACCACAAATACTGAGGACTTTATCTTGTACCTCAACGAGAATTTACTAGACAAAAACAACATCACTTTTAATACGGAAGAATGGATTTACCAGCCAGGTATTCCAGCAAACGCCGCTGTCATTGAATCTGATGCCTTTTCCAACGTAGAGAAAATGCTAGAAGAGTTCTTAAAAACTAGTGAAATAGAGGTTACTAAAACCGAAAACTGGACACCACAAGAATGGGTGCATTTCGTTCGCAACTTCCCAACGGATATTTCCATAGCGCAAATGCAGCAATTGGATGACACTTTTGACTTTACTAATTCTACCAATTCTTACATCACCATGGTTTGGTACGAGCAATCTATTTTGAACGATTATCATAGTAATAACGTAGACACAAAAATCGCTGAGTTTTTAAATACTGTAGGTCGTCGTTGGTATGTAACTACTTTATTTTCCGCTTTCGCGAAAGCGGAACGAATAGAAGAAGCAAAAGAGATTTACAAAACCGCTAGAAGTAACTATCATAGTGTTACTGCAAATACGGTGGATGAGATGTTGGGTGTAAAATAGAGTTTGTTCTTAAAACCAGCATCTTTCAACCACTCCTGATTGCGTCTTGGCTTTGCCAAGAAGTCAATCTGTCCTCGCCTTTTCTAAGGCGAGGAGTTTATTTAAATCTCTGTTTATAAAACTCCTTTCCTTGTTCCCTGATAATTTGCTCATGCAAATTTCTGGGATAAGGAAAGGTGGGCAAAGCGAGCGCGAGCGAGTTTTGGTCGGAAAGGATCGATGCAGTGCTTAAAGTTATCTCAGTTAATTTCATTAATTTCAAATCATGAAACGTAGGAAACCTATTCATGATTTGCCACATCTTAAAGATAACCGCAAATGCCTACGTAAGAACTTAACTCCTGCAGAAGCCTTTTTGTGGAATGAATTAAAAACTAAAAAGTTCCATGGATTGAAATTCCGCAGGCAGCATTCTATTAAAAATTACATTGTAGATTTTTACTGTGCACAACACCAACTCATCATTGAATTGGATGGGAATTATCATGATCAGCCCGATCAATTTGAAAAGGATGAATTGCGAGATCAGGATTTGGGAAATATGGGGTTTACGATTTTAAGATACGAGAACCAATATGTTTTTAGTGAGTTGGAGCATGTTCTGACTGATATAAAAAGACATTGTGGAGTTAAATGAGATTGGTGCGATTTTCTGGTATCCTTCAACCACTCCTGATTGCGTCTTGGCTTTGCCAAGAACTCAATCTGTCCTCGCCTGTTCTCAGGCGAGGAGTCAAAAAAACTCCTTTCCTTGTTCCCTGATAATTTGCTCATGCAAATTTCTGGGATAAGGAAAGGTGGGCAAAGCGAGCGCGAGCGAGTTTTGGTCGGAAAGGATCGATGCAGTGCTATTAAAATCTACTAACAGTTTTAAGATTTTATAAGGCAAAAAATATCTAATAGAAAAGTATCTTACTTGCAATTCAACCAGCAGCACTTAATTCCAAGTTATATGAAAACGTCTATATCTATTCCTGATTCTTTATTGCCATTTATACCTTTACTATATATCGCTTGGGCTGATGGTGTTTTAGAAGAGCATGAAATTGCTTATATCAAAAAACAGATTGACGAAAATGAAACGATAAAGCAAGCAACTAAATTGATGGTTTATAAATGGTTGGAACCTGATAATCCGCCATCTGCAAGAGAATTGGCATATTGGAAAAACTATATTAAAGAACATGTCAATGTGTTGGATATGTCTGAAAGGCTAGATATGTTTTCATTAGGAACCGTTCTTGCTAAAAAACCGGATAGTGAACAATGGGCCAACGCAGAAACAGAGCAATCTGTAAGAAATATTGAGAAGTATATCGGGATCGCTAGTCATGAAGCCATACGTTCTGTTTATGAAACAAATCCTGTTTCTTCAGATCAATCATTTACTATTAACCAGCCAGGAAAACCTTATTCCAATGCTTTAAAAGTATTGTTACAACATAGTAATGCCGACTTAAAGAAACAGGTTCAAAACATATTAGATTGTCATAAAGACGCTATAGAAAGTTATGATGACGATTTAAAAACGCGTAAAGAGAAAGTAATGCAATGGACGCAAGAACTTGCCGATGCTGGACTTGGTAAACTAGCTTATCCAGCGGCTTACGGTGGTTCTGATTCTATGGTGCAATATGCGGCTGTTTTTGAAGAACTGGCTAAGTATGATTTGAGTCTTACAATAAAATTTGGTGTTCATTTTGGATTATTCGGTGGTAGTGTAGCATCTTTGGGAACAAAATATCATCATGACAAGTTTATGGAAGACATAGGTAACATGACCTTACCTGGTTGCTTTGCTATGACTGAAATGCATCATGGTAGTAATGTAAAAGCCTTACAGACTACAGCGATTTACCAGCTAGAAAGTAATAGCTTTATTATCAACACACCAACACAAAATGATAGAAAAACCTACATAGGTAACGCAGGAATGCATGCTCAAATGGCAACGGTTTTTGCACAGTTAATAGTTGATGGTGAAGAACATGGGATTCATGCTTTTTTAGTTCCTATCAGAGATAAAAATGGTAACACTATGCCTGGTATTACCATAGGTGATAATGGTCATAAAATGGGACTGAATGGAGTTGATAATGGAACCTTACACTTCAATTCCATCAGCATTCCTAAAGAAAACTTGCTCAATAAATTTGGTGATATAGATGAAGATGGACAATACTTCAGCCCAATAAGTAGTTCTTCAAGAAGGTTTTTTACCATGCTAGGAACTTTGGTAGGCGGACGACTATGTGTACCTATTGCTGGAAATACGGCAGCTAAAAAAGCTTTGAATATGGCTGTTTACTTTGCACTCGATCGCAAGCAATTTGGTCCACCAGGAAAACCAGAACAATCCATCATGGATTATCCTACACATCAAAAAAAGTTAATACCTTTAATTGCAAATGCTTATGCCTATGATTTTGCCCATGATCATTTATTAAAAGAATATACCAGTCATACAAATCATGATGCACAACAAATTGAAGCTCTTGCTGCAGGCTTAAAGGCATTATCTACATGGAATACTACAGCAACCATACAAACATGCAGAGAAGCTTGTGGTGGAAAAGGTTATTTAAGCGAGATGTATTTTGATCTCCTTAAAGCAGACTCTGATATATTTACCACTTTTGAAGGTGATAATACAGTCTTGCTGCAGCTTACTGCAAAAAGTCGCTTGACTTATTTCAAAAAGCAATTTGGTAAAATGGACTGGTGGGATACTTTAAAATATATTTCCAGCCTTGCTTCTACCAATTTGAGTGAACTTAATATATTAGTAACTAGAGATACTTCTGAAGAACATTTATTAGACAGTGAATTTCAACTGGCTGCTTTTACCTACAGAGAAGAATATTCTTTGCGCTCTCTAGCCATGCGTTTAAGTAAGAAAATAAAAGGTGGAATGGACAGTTATGAAGCTTTTCTAAGTGTTCAAGTACATTTAATAGATATGGCAAGCGCCTATATTGATAGAATTGTTTTAGAAAGATTTATTGCCACTATTGAGGAGCAAAAAGATGATAACGTAAAAGAGATACTCTCCTCTTTGAAAAATCTATATACTTTGCATCGTATTGAAGAAAACAAAGGCTGGTATCTAGAGCACGATTACATCAGTGGCTCAAAATCACTAGCTATTAATAAATTGGTACAAAAGCTTTGTAAAGAATTAAAGGAAGAAAGCCAGTTTCTAGTCGATGCATTTGATATTCCTAAGCACATGACAGAAACAGCCCTGAAGTTTTACTAAATAACATTAAAAATAAAAATCATAGAAGTTTCTTTTGATTACTTTTGCGCGCTGAAAATAAAAGAGCAAAATGCTCTTTTAAAATCACTTAAACGTATATAATCTAGTTCTATGAACGATGTTTTAACTTTTGCGCTATCGGTATTTACTGGCTTTTTTGCCATTATGAATCCGATTTCAAATATGCCGATTTTCTTGACATTAACCGAAGGCGCAGATAAAGAAACAAAACAAAGAATAAATCTAAAAGCGGTTATAGTTGCCTTTATTATAGTATCTGTTTTTGTACTATTAGGTAATTATATATTTGACCTATTTGGTATTACGATTCCAGCTTTTAAAATTACTGGTGGAATACTGATATTCTTTGTAGGTTTTCAAATGTTACAGTCTAAAAAATCAAATATTAAACGTCTTAAAACGGTTAATTATGACGAGAATATTGCGATATCACCACTTGCCATTCCTATTCTTGCAGGTCCAGGAACTATTGTAACAGCAACAAACTTTGTCGCAAATACTACTTCCTATATCAATATTGCTGTGATTCTGATTGTATTTGCACTGATGTGTTTATTGAACTACATCGCGTTTTCCTTAAGTGACGTAATTGCAAAAAAGATAGGTGACAATGTCATCTCAGTTATAGGTAAATTGATGGGATTGATTATTGCCATAATTGGAACTAGCATGGTTATCTCTGGATTAAAGCTATCCTTTGATGTTTTAAATTAATAGTAAGCAGCTGTTAGTTATTTATTATAGGAATTATCTTTATTGGAAAGTTAACAGAGTTGGCTATAAAACAAAGCTCATGTGCTTTCTTATGCAATTGCAGCGCCCATTCTTTTTGTTGGTTATCTCTTAATGTAATCACAGGATTCAGAATTACCTCTATAAAACCACCGCTGGAATCTTCTTTTAATTCTAAAATGCCAGTCGCAAGATCTTTGTAGTCTAAGATATCGATATTATTTTGTTGGCAAACATAGAAGTAGGACATCATATGACAAGAAGATAGTGCACTGAGAAGCAAATCTTCTGGATTGTGTTTACTTGCTTCTCCTTTAAATTCTCTCGCCGCAGAGATTTGTAAATCAGGCTTTCCAACAATTTTGGAAGTATGGGTTTTAGAATTTATTTGAACACCTTTTTGCCATTCTGTAAGTACTTCAAATTGAAATTGCTTCCTCATAAAGTACTAATTAATAGTAGTAGATATTCCATATCTCGCTTTCGCGAAAGCGTATAACCATGCAAAAAGTAAACCAAGTAAAATCCCCATAAACGCTCCCATGAGCACATCACCTAGATAGTGAACGCCTAAATAAACACGACTGTAAGCAACTAAAACTGCCCAACCAATCATAGTGATTGCTAGGTTTTTATTTTTGCGCTTTAAAATAAACCATAAAAAAGTTGCCAAAGCAACGGCGCTACTAGCGTGTCCACTATAAAATCCATAAGTACCACCACTTTTCCCTACTTTAGAAATTAAGCCTTCTAAGACTGGTTCTCTAAAAGGTCGAAATCTTTCAAAATTATCTTTAAATAAACTAGCTAATTGATCACTACAGGTAATTAACAATGCGATGGCAATTAATGCTATCACTAAGTTACGCGTACCCATTTTTTTATAAAGAACGTATAGAACTAGTAGATATAATGGTATCGCATAAAATTTATGCGTGATAATATTGAAAAATAAATCTACCGCATCGTTTCCCCAATCATTGAGAAATAAAGTGGCGTCCCAGTCCAGTTCTTTAATTTCTTCCATTACTCCTCGTACAATTCCATTTGTTCGTCATAGAAACGACTGGCTTCTTCAATGAGATTTTTCGTTTCTTCTTCCAGCTCTTCTTTATCATCTTTGGTAATTTCTTCAAGAAACTCTACTTCATCATCTTTTAAATTAATGATGAAACGAGGATAATCTAAATGAATGACAAAAATATCTTCAGGATAATGAACGTTATCGCCCATAAGAAATCTAGGAAGTTCCATAAAAAAGTAGTTGAATTACTATTAGTACTGCAATTTAATAATATCTGTGATGTAAGATGTTATTAGTTAGGCAAAAATTGATTTCAAAACCATTAAATTTGTTTTATGCAAAAGAAATTAAGAGCAGATAATTTACAGAAATCATACAAAGGACGTCCCGTAGTAAAAGGTGTTTCTTATGAAGTGAATCAAGGAGAGATCGTTGGACTTTTAGGACCTAATGGTGCTGGGAAAACCACTTCTTTTTATATGACCGTAGGACTGGTAAAACCTACAGGCGGCGACGTATGGCTGGATGATACAAAGATCACGCAGTATCCTATGTACAAACGTGCCCAAAGCGGTATAGGATATCTAGCACAAGAAGCATCTATTTTTAGAAAACTGACCGTTGAGGAAAATATTCTAGGTGTTTTACAATTGACCGATCTTTCTAAAAAAGAGCAAAAAGAACGTTGTGAAAAACTTCTTGAAGAATTCAGCTTACAAGATAGACGTAATAGAAACGGAGATTTATTAAGTGGTGGAGAACGCCGCCGTACAGAAATTGCCCGTGCTCTAGCTACAGATCCTACCTTTATTTTATTAGATGAACCCTTTGCAGGTGTAGATCCTGTCGCGGTAGAAGATATACAGCGCATTGTTGCACAGTTAACTAAGAAAAACATAGGTATTCTTATTACCGATCATAACGTACAAGAAACTCTTGCTATTACAGACCGTACCTATTTAATGTTTGAAGGAAAGATTTTAAAACACGGTTCTCCAGAAGAATTGGCTGAAGATGAAGTGGTACGTAGGGTTTATCTAGGGCAAAACTTTGAATTGAGGAAAAAGAAGATTTTTGAGTAAATTTTCTTTTTAGTCCAGACATAAATGTAATAGAACTAGTAATAGTAACATCTGATTTCTTTTATAAGATTCCGCCATTCGGATTTTTTGATTAATTTTTAAATTAGAGAAATCTGTATAACCATATGTTGAGATTTCAATTCCAATTTTATTAGAATCGATTAATTCCTTTTTTTTAGTTTTAAAAGTTTTTTGCCATTTCTCATATTCGTTATGATTTTGAAGTATCAAAGAATTCATAGCATTGAGAGAAACTATAGTAATATCGTTATGAATCGTTTTACAAATGGCTTCATAAACTTCATCGTTTTGCTTTGCATATTTGGAAAGTGCCACGACCGCTTTTATCCGGATATTAAAATTTTTATCATCTAATCCTAAAAGCAACAAATCCAGATCAGCACTTTTTGATGCCTTTTCAATGACTTCTGGAGTAATTTTCAAAAAGCCTTTGCGATATAAGAATTTGATAATCTTATTCATTGCTTAAATTAGAGTTGATAAAATCAACTACTTTCCTTAGAAACCTTTCTAGTTATGAAAAACTGCTATTTTATGTATTCGTTTTGCTTGTAATATTATTTATAACACTCATCAAGATATAAATGATAATAATACATGGCACTGCATAAATCTGAAGCCCAAAAATTAACCCAATACAAATCGCAATAAATACCCAACGGATTTCATTTCCTTTCCATCCAAAGCTTTTGAACTTCAAGGCAAACAAAGGCAATTCTGCATTGAGCAAATAAACGCTTATTAAGGTGATTGCGATAAGAATGTACGGATTAGTAAGAAAGTAAGTCACCTCATTATTATAATCTTGCGCTATAATTCCTAGAGAAATAATCAAAATGGCATTTGCAGGCGTTGGTACTCCTATAAAAGAATCGGTCTGTCTGGTGTCTATGTTAAATTTTGCCAGTCGGTAGCAACTTCCTAGAGTGATTAAAAAACCTATGATAGGTGTGTATGGATGTGTGATCCAGTACAAATCATCACCTAAGAAAAAATTAATAGATTCAGTTGTTGTCAAGTTCATGAGTATCGCATCACTCAACATTTGATACATGACAATTCCAGGAACAAGACCACTGGTAACCATATCTGCGAGAGAATCTAATTGCGTTCCTAGATCACTTGAAACTTTTAAAAGTCTCGCTGCAAGACCATCAAAGAAGTCAAAGAATATTCCTGCGCCTACAAATATCCCTGCTAAAACCAGCTGGTCGTTAAATGCATAAATAGCAGCAATGCAACCGCATAATAAGTTTAATAACGTAATAATATTTGGCACCCATTTCTTCATGCTACAAATATGCAGTTTTTTAGCGATCTGTTTCACTTACTTTTAGGCAATATCCAGAGATTTTCATAGTTATTAACTCAGAAACTAGGATATTTGCCACATATTAAACATACTGCTTGAAAAATTACTTCTACTTAGTGTTGGTTTTGTGTTCCGCTTTCGCGAAAGCGCAAACCTCTAGAGCCTACTCTAACGAATTCCTTAATATAGGAGTCGACGCAGCAGCACTAGGAATGAGCAACGCGGTTGTAGCGAGTAGTGATAATGTAAATTCTGTTTACTGGAATCCCGCAGGACTAACCAGAATGCAGGATCAAGAATTATCTTTAATGCACTCTAGTTACTTTGCAAATATCGCCCAATTTAATTACGGTGCATTTGCAATGCCTATTGATGATGTCAGCGCTTTTGGTTTTTCTGTTATCAGATTTTCTGTAGATGATATTTTAAATACGACGCAATTGATAGATGATCAAGGAAATATCAATTACGACCGTATTTCTACTTTCTCTACTGCAGACTGGGCTTTTGCCTTTTCTTATGCTCGTGAAGCAAAATTAGACGGATTCTCTTATGGAGCAAATGCCAAAGTGATACGTCGTGTAATAGGTGATTTTGCTAACTCGTGGGGTTTTGGTTTTGATGTAGGATTACAATTTAAACGCGGCGACTGGCAAGTAGGATTTATGGCACGCGACATTACTACTACTTATAACACGTGGTCCATTGATGAAGAAAAATTTAGTGAAATAAGCGGAGCAGTAGAAAATCAAAATCAAGAACTGCCAGAAACGACTGAAATCACATTGCCTAAATTACAACTAGGGCTGGCTAGAACATTTACTTTTCACTACGACCACATCCTTACTGCAGAGGTAAACATGAACATGCGTTTTATACAGACTAATGATATTATTTCTAGCAGTGCTGTGAGCGCAACACCATCCTTAGGTCTAGAGTATAGTTTTGTAGACCTAGTCTTTGTACGCGCTGGTGTCGGTAATTTTCAGAATATTCAACAGCTGGATGGCAATAGCAGCACTACTTTTCAACCTAACATAGGTGTAGGTTTTAAATACAGAGGTATTTCTGTAGATTATGCACTAACTGATATAGGCGACTCGAGCGAGGCTTTGTATTCTAATGTTTTCTCGGTTAATATTGACCTTTCTGTTTTTAGCAAGTAATTATTTTACTCAAATTATGGGTTGACCTACAAAGAGCTTAAATTTGTATATCATTTAATTAGGACATGAAACTAGCCCATATATTATTAGCCTTTTTATCAGGAATTTTATTTTGGTTAAGCTGGCCAACTTATGGATTTGCTGGATTGCTTTTTGTAGCCTTTGTCCCATTACTTTTTGTTGAACGCAAATTAAGAATTGCTAAAGGTAGAAGGACTGCTGGAAAAGTATTCCTTCACTCCTATCTTACCTTTTTCATATTCAATATTACAACAACCTATTGGTTGTATTATTCTACGGCATTTGGAATGTGGTTTGCAGTAATAGCAAACACTGCATTGATGAGTTCTGTATTTTTAGGCTATCATTTACTTGCTCGTAAAGCTACACAAGGAGCAGCGCTCACATTTCTAGCCTGTTTATGGATCAGTTTTGAGAGTATGCATTTAAAGTGGGATTTTTCATGGCCATGGCTCAACCTAGGTAATGGATTTAGTGAGACGACATCTTGGATTCAATGGTATGAATTTACAGGTACTTTCGGCGGATCATTATGGATCTGGCTGGTAAATATTTTTGTTTTTCTAAGTGTGTTACGCTTTCGCGAAAGCGGACTTATTTCCAAGAGCAAATTTATAATCAAACGTTCTTCTATACTACTAGTAATTATACTAGTTCCTATTCTAATTTCTCAAATATTAGTATATGAAGTTTTAAATTTCAAAAAAGGCAGCGGAACAGAAGTCGTTATCGTACAGCCTAATATTGATCCGTACGAAGAGAAATATTATACTACAAATGACAGTATTATCAATATTATCATGAATCTCGCGATTCCTGAAATAGATGAATCTACAGATGTCATCATCACACCAGAAACTGTCCTTGCTGATGACGTACGACTGAGTACTTTAAATCAATTAGATTTTCATCCTAGTGTACAAAATCTAAGACAAAAATTATATGCTTTTCCTAATGTTGATTATCTAGGCGGTATCTCTATAGATGAGGTCTTTTATGATAAAAAAAGAGCTGCCGGTCAGACTAACTTATATCGCGATGGAAGGACATATTACAATAGTTACAATAGTGCCATGTTTCTATCTGCTTATGATTCTTTGCAGGTTTATCATAAATCAAAACTGGTTGTAGGCGTAGAGAACTTTCCTTACAAAAGCGTCTTGAAACCTATTCTAGGTGATGCGATGATCGATCTAGGTGGTACCGTTTCTACAAAAACGACGCAAGAAGAGCGATCTGTTTTTAAATTAAATAATTCTAGCATCGCTGCTCCAGTGATTTGTTATGAATCCGTTTATGGAGAATATGTTTCTGAATATGTTAAAAATGGAGCCACTTTTCTAGCTATAATTACCAACGATGGGTGGTGGGACAATACGCAAGGACATCAACAGCATTTAAGTCTTGCACGTTTAAGAGCTATAGAAAATAGAAAATGGATTGCGCGCAGTGCAAATACAGGAATAAGCGCTATAATTAATGATCGTGGTGAGATTCAGAAATCGTTAGATTACGAATTACAAGGCGTTATTAAAGGAGAGATTTACCCCAATAAAGAGCTGACTTTTTATACCACGCACGGTGATTACATCGTGAGAATTGCGCAGTTAATGGGGTTATTCATTTTACTGTTAAGCCTTTTTAGAAAGGGAACTATGAAGAGAAGGTAACTTTGTAATTCTATCTGGTAGTTAATACAAGTAAAAAATAAGTACATTGACCATTGAGACTGAATACTAGAAAACTACTGTCCTTTTAAAAAGATTACTGTACTTAATGTTTTTATTATAATTCTGATATCCAGAAAGACACTGCGCTTTTTAATATAATAGAGATCGTATTGAAGTTTTCTTAAATGATCACCTTCTGTAACACCATATCTAGTTTTTACTTGTGCCCAGCCAGTTAAACCAGGTTTTACTACATGACGTGTCTCATAAAAAGGAATCTTTTCTGAAAGTTGTTCTACAAAAACTTCACGCTCTGGCCGCGGACCTATAACACTCATGTCACCTTTTAAAATGTTCCAAAACTGTGGAAACTCATCTATACGAGTAGCTCTTAAAAATTTACCGAATTTTGTAACTCTCACATCGTTCTCCATAGCAAATTGAGCGCCAGATTTTTCTGCATCCTTTACCATGGTTCTAAACTTTATAATTTTAAAAACCTTCCTATTAACTCCTACTCTTTCTTGACTATAAAATAAAGACCCTTTATTTCCTAAAAAATTACCTAACACCACAAAAGGTATAATTAAAAGACAAACCAACAAACCGATAATAGAAGTGACCAGATCAAATAAACGATGATAAACTAAATACAATCGGTTTTGATTGTTACGTGCAAATGGAAAATATTTATAAAAATCCTTTCCTACATATTGAACTGGAACACGATCGGTCATTTCTTCATACACCTGTGTATACTCTCTTACAGAATGTCCATCCTCGACCAATTCTATAAGCCATCTATAAAGATTAGAGGTAATACCTTCTGATTGATTACTAGCAACTACAACCTCTGTGATTGATCTATTTTGAAATAGCTTTTGAGCATCATTAATACTAAACTGTTTGATGTCTAGATGATCATTAGATTCTAAAGCAGGATCTGTATTTATAAAACCAATAATCTTATAATTAGGATCTGCATCCTGAAGTGATTGTTTAATCACGCTGGCATCGCAAGCATCTGCAATAAGAATGATCTTTTTATTAAATTTGGAACTAGCAAAAAACTTAATATAAATGGCACGCCACAATAAAAGAGATAGCGTTACCGCTAGATAGAAATATAAAATTTGAATTCGCTTTTCAGGGAGAACTGGTGTCAGAAAAGGCGTTAACAAATAAACAAGGCAAGTAACAGATCCTGTAGTAACCGCACTGCGCAACGTACTCATTATGCGACTGGCACGATGTAGATTATATAACTCAAAAACGGTTGCAAAAAACAATAAATAAACCGAAAGTACGATAGAAGAAGTCCATCTTTGATCGTGGATAATAAAATAGTCATAATCAAAAACCACTCCAACTAGGTCCAAAGCACCCAGCACTACAACAACATCAATGATACGCAATAGAATTTTGCGCTCAGACATTTCAAAATGAATGGGTGTTAACAAAGAAATAAATTTTAATTAAGTAAAGATACAGTTTATGAGGAAAGAATTGAAAACCATTGCGACCTTACTTTCTGCCAAGAATAATTTTTAATTTTCAACCTAGCTTCATTAATCATTTCATTAGTTTTCTTGGGATTTTCTATTAAATCCTCAATACCAATCATCATATTATTTATATCCTTATCTGGCACTAGTTTACCATTCACATCATGATGGATAAAGTATGGAATGCCGCCTACATCTGTGGAGATGATAGGTAAACCTAATGCCATAGCTTCTAGTAAACTTACTGGCAAGTTATCAAAATGTGCTGTATTGATAAATACATCTTGATCTGCACTTATCTCTACCCATTGCTTTTTAGATAATAGACCGGTAAAGTGAACCTCAACATCTAGCTCTTTTGCCAGTTGTTTACAAATTTCTAATGAGCCATCTTTTTCAGGTCCCACCATTGTTAAACTAGCATCAGGATACTTTTCTTTCAATTTTTTCAGTACGTGAATCGCCATTTGCGGATTGTAGATTTGAGCAAATGATCTAACCCATAAAAGTTTAGGTCTTATAGATATTCTTTCTTTAAATGGATAATTCTCTATCTCAATAAAGTTATTGATTTTTATAATGTTATGGTAGCCCGCTTTCGCGAAAGCGGAATTTAAATAATCACTAGGACTTACCACGGCATATGCGTTAGTGATAAATGTATCTATAGATTTAGGATTCTTTATTAACCTTTCAGGTAAATTACCTCCGTGAAGTATAGGAATATATTTTAACTTCAATGATTTGCAAATACGAGCAATAGTGATCGCATACCAAAAATTTTTTGTGCTGTAGGTATCGATCAACACAACATCTGCCCAATTCCTAGATCTATAAGTAACACGCATCATATGCAGAAAACGTTTACTTATATTTTGAATAGAAGATGCAAATCTAAGATTAAATCCTTCTTTTTGTAATAGAGGTCCCAAGGTATCGATGGTTGTAGCTGTTTTTCCGGATCCTTCTAATTTATTACCTATGTAAAGAATCTTTTTCATTATACCGCAGCTACCGCTGGTGTTTCATTAATCAGTTTTTTCTTCTTTTTCACCTTAGGTTTAACCACATAGAGAAGTGCAAATCCATAAAAAAATGCAGGTGCGGCAATACGCATGGCGCTGTGATTAATAGTTGCTATCCAAAAAATCAGAAAAGGATAAAAATAAACGTTTCCTTTATGGGATAATCTAAAAATGAGAGGTGTGAAAATTAATACAAGAAGTGATAAAATCCCTATGCTGCCATGTTCTGAAAGCAATCTACTGGTTTCATTATGAGAAGCAGCTACAATACCGTCTTTTTTTGCTCGATAATATTTTACTTGTCCGGCGCCTATACCTGTTATTGGGTGTTCCAGAAAGGCTTCTAATTCAATAGAAACCAGCTCGGCTCTACCAGTAGAAAGATCTTCTTTAGCTCTACCTGCAGCGTCCTGATTAGCATATCTTTTATCAATTAATCCACTAGTAGCTAATGATGTATAACTCCAAGCTAATAACAGGCCAAAGGCGATAATACCTAGTTTAGGTAAAAATGAAAATCTAAATTCTGATTTTTTGAGAAAAAACAAAGTAACTATTATAGCAGCAATCATTAAAAATGCAGTTATAATTCCACCTCTGGAAAAAGTGACCCAACCTCGATAGGTCATGGCAAGGAATAGAAGAATATCTAATAAATTGAGCCATATATTCTTAATACGTAAAAAGCGTACAAAACAAATGAACATTCCTATTCCTAATGCAGTAGCAACTTGATTAGGTCCATATCCACCAGATGCAGCAAAATTAGAAGCGGTATTAGTAACCACATCACGTATATCTGGAGTAACAACAAATAAATAAAAGGTCATCATTACGATAGGACCTATGGATAGTTTCAAAACTTGATCTAATCTAGTGGTTGTAATTGTGCGCTGGAAACAATAAACTGCTACTATCCCTAGAGTAACTGGACCGCTTAAATTAAACGCTACAGCCTTCCTTAAAGATTCTGAAACTGGGATATTTTGCGAGGCAATTACAATACTTGGAACTAGAAGCAAAATATAAATTACAAAGGGTATGGATTTTAATGAAAAACCTCTCAATAAGATTCCTGCAAGCATAAAAGTTAACACTAGATACTTGATCATTTCGTAAAACGGTAGGGCACCATTCATCCTTAGAAAAACCTCTAAACATGTAAAATATGAACAGGCAAGAATTACTTCATTATTTCTATCGGCGCTTGTAAAAAGTCTTAGAACAAAATATATGACAGCTGCAAAGAAAAACACCTTAACTAAGAACGGAACAGCAATCATAAAAATAGTGATTACTATATGTCCAGCAATTAAAAAAGGATATGACAGCTTTTCAAACTTGATCATTAAAGACTATGGTATTTTAATTGGTATTTTAAGAATCACAAAATTACTCTTTTGAAAAGCAAGCTTATTAAAATCCCAGAAGGACTATGTATTTATAATTGGGCTTTGATTTTTAATAACTCTGCCTTTACGTGTTCTAACTTATTGATTATTTCAAAAGTTTGTAACTCGTTTTTGTGATTTTTCATATAATCTCTAGCGCCATCTAGTGTAAAACCCTTTTCTTTTACTAAGTGATATATCGTTTTAAGATTCTCAATATCATCCTTAGAAAATTTGCGATTACCACGAGAATTCTTCTTAGGCTGCAATACATCAAACTCCTTTTCCCAAAAACGCACCAAAGAAGCATTTACTTGAAATGCTTTGGTTACTTCACCCATCGTGTAGTATAGTTTTTCAGGAAGTTCTATATGCATATTTAATTATTTAAGATAAAGCTCTTTAAAGTATTGAAATCGAGTACCTGGGACCACTAACTTCCAGATACTTGATTCTGGAATTATATTTTTAACGGCTAGCCTTTTTCCATCTGTAAAAGTGCGGTAAACTATAGCATAAAACAATAGCCCGACGGTCAACAAAGTGCCATCGATCCAATCTTTTTTACTACACCAGATCAATATCGCTAAAGGCGCCAAAATTATGAAATAGAAACAAAGTAAGTTTTTGATACTTAAAAAATTCATACCACTTCTTTATTATTAATCAAGAGATATATTCTCTTCTTGGGATTTTTTCAATAAAGCATTAAACTCTTCTGGAGTTAGGTTACCATAATAGAAGTTAATAGGATTGATACGCTCATTATCTTTAAACACTTCATAGTGTAAATGCGGTGCTTGTGACCTTCCTGTACTTCCTACATAACCAATAATATCACCTCTTTTTACCTTTTGACCTTTTCTGACATTATAGGGCTTTACCCTTCTTAAGTGAGCATAAAGTGATACATACCCAAAACCATGATCTATCCTTATATGATTACCATAACCAGAACTATTAGCATCTGCACGAGCAACAACACCATCACCTGTCGCAAAAACAGGTGTACCACGTGGTGCAGTAAAATCCATACCATAATGAAACTTTCTCGTTTTGTTAAATGGATCTGTACGGTAGCCATAACCACTTGCCATACGCGTTAAATCTTGATTACGAACTGGTTGTATTGCTGGTATAGAAGTAAGCAACTTCTCTTTATCTTCTGCTAGAGCAGCTATTTCTTCAAGAGATTTAGACTGTATTGCAGTACGTTTTTTTAATTTATCAATAGATTCCCTTAATTCAATTATTCTACTTGCAGACGGTTTTCCTTCATAACTTGAATATCTATTCACACCACCGAAACCTGCCTCGCGTTGCTCTGCCGGAATAGGGTTTGCGTCAAAGTATATGCGGTAAATCGTATTATCACGATCTTCTACATTTTCAATAACTCTTGCTAACTGGCCTACATCTTTTTGCATTTCATCTAGTTGAAGTTCTAGATACTCTACCTTATTACGTGCTTTTTTCAATTCTGGAGAAGCTAGAAAAGAATCTGCAAAAAGAAAAAGGACTAATCCAAAACAAAAACTCAGTAATATAAATAGCATACTTCTAAAAAAAAGTTTGCTTTTTTTAGTTTCTACCTTACGGTAGGAAAGAGTTTCAGAATCGTAGTAATACTTAACCTTTGCCATACGTTTTATTATGCTATTTTTGTGCTGCTCTAATGGATAAAAATAAGTAGAAAAAAGTTAGTGTTTGTTTCGCTTTCGCGAAAGCGGAATAACCACCACCTTTATCCTTAAGAACAAAAATAAGAAAATTGAACTAACCGCTATCACAGCTAGAATGAAGTCAAAACAAATACGCCAAACATTTCTTGAGTTTTTTGAAAATAAAAAACACCAAATTGTTCCTAGTGCACCTATGGTGATCAAAAATGATCCTACCTTGATGTTTACTAACGCGGGAATGAATCAATTTAAAGAGTATTTTTTAGGAAATTCTGACCCTAAAAATAACCGTATTACAGATTCTCAAAAATGTCTGCGAGTAAGTGGTAAACACAATGATCTTGAAGAGGTAGGTGTTGACACATATCACCATACGATGTTTGAGATGCTAGGAAACTGGAGTTTTGGCGATTATTTTAAGAAAGAAGCCATAACCTGGGCTTGGGAATTACTTACCGATGTTTATAAAATTGATAAAGACTGTCTTTATGTTACGATTTTTGAAGGTGACAAAAGTGAAAATCTAGATCGCGATACAGAAGCTTATAACTATTGGAAGGAATTGATTGATGAGGATCGCATTCTTAACGGTAACAAAGCAGATAATTTTTGGGAAATGGGCGCGCAAGGACCTTGTGGACCGTGTTCTGAAATACATGTAGACATTAGAAATGCTAATGAAAAAGCACAAGTAGATGGTGCTTCATTAGTTAACATGGATCATCCTCAAGTGGTAGAAATCTGGAACCTCGTTTTCATGCAGTACAATCGCATGGCAGACGGCTCTTTAAAAAATCTACCAGCCCAACATGTAGATACAGGAATGGGATTTGAGCGTCTTGCCATGGTTTTGCAAAACGTGCAGTCTAATTATGATACCGATGTTTTTACACCTCTTATTAGAGAAATAGAGACGATTACTGGACACAGCTATGGAAAAACAGAGCAAGAAGACATCGCCATAAGAGTTATTGCAGATCACGTAAGAGCGGTCTCTTTTTCTATTGCAGATGGTCAGTTGCCGTCTAATAATGGTGCAGGTTATGTCATACGTATGATCTTGCGTCGTGCTATACGCTATGGATTTACTTATTTGAACAAAAAAGAACCTTTTATTTACCAACTGGTCAACACGCTTTCTAAACAAATGGGCGATGCTTTTCCAGAGATAAAGTCACAAAAAAACCTGATTATAAATGTGATCAAGGAAGAAGAAGCTTCTTTCTTAAGAACTTTAGAAAATGGTCTTGCTCTACTAGATTCAATGGTTGTTAACATGAAGAGCGCAGGTTCTAGCATTCTAGATGGTAAAAAAGCTTTTGAATTAAATGATACGTATGGTTTCCCTAAAGAGTTAACTCGTTTGATTTTAAGTGAACAAGGTCTTCAAATGGATGAAGATGGATTTGCCGTTGCTCTTAAAAAACAACAAGATAGTTCTCGTAAAGCAAGTGCTACCGAAACTACAGACTGGACTATTTTAAGAGAAGATGACACCCAAGAATTTATAGGTTACGATCGATTAACGGCAGATGTTAGAATCTCAAAATATAGAAAAGTAACCAGTAAGAAAGATGGTGAACTGTATCAAATAGTCTTTAACATGACACCATTTTATGGAGAAAGTGGTGGACAAACAGGTGATAAAGGATATTTAGAAAGTTCGAGTGGTGATACGGTTTATATCATAGACACAAAAAAAGAAAATGGTCAAACCGTTCATTTAACTAAAAACTTACCGAATGAACTAGAGGGAACTTATAAAGTCATTGTAGATGCTCATCAAAGAGCGCGCACTGCTTCTAATCACACAGCCACTCACCTATTGCACCAAGCCCTAAGAAAAGTATTGGGAACACATGTAGAGCAAAAAGGCTCTATGGTACGCAGTGCCAGTTTACGATTTGACTTCTCTCATTTTTCAAAAGTGACCAACGAAGAATTAGTTGAAATTGAGAATTTTGTAAACGCAAGAATCAGAGAACAATTACCTCTAGAAGAAAATAGAAATAACACGTACGATCAGGCCATCGCAGAAGGAGCAATAGGCTTATTTGGTGAGAAATATGGGGATGTAGTTCGTACGATCAAATTTGGAAAAAGTCAAGAACTTTGTGGTGGTACGCATGTGAATAATACAGCTGATATCTGGCATTTTAAAATTACCAGTGAAAGTGCTGTAGCCTCTGGAATACGACGTATTGAAGCCATTTCTAGTGATGCTGTGAAAGACTTTTTTACTGAGCAATCAAAACATTTTGATGAGATAAAAGCCATATTAAAAAATCCTACAAAAAACCTAGCGGAATCTATTGAAGCACTTCAGGATGAAAACGCATCATTAAAAAAAGAAATTGAACAACTTTTAAAAGCAAAAGCTGGAAACCTTAAAGGTGATTTAATGGCTAGTGCAACTGTTATTAACGGAGTTAACTTTATTGCTACAAAAACAGATCTTGATGCAAAATCAGTAAAGGAATTAGCCTTTGATATCGAGAGAGAAATGGAAAACCTTTTCTTAATTATAGGAGCGGCAAATGGAGATAAAGCAACCTTAACAGTAATTCTAAGTAAGAATCTGGTAAAAGAAAAATCGCTAGACGCTGGTAAAATAGTACGCGAACTAGGAAAGCATATTCAAGGCGGCGGCGGCGGCCAGTCTCATTTTGCTACTGCTGGCGGTAAAAATGCTGCTGGGATTGATGCGGCGCTTGTGGCGGCTAGGGAAATGGTATAAAGATGGTAATTGAAGAAGCTATAACTATAGAAGATGCTTTAGTTGGGTTATTTTATCAAGCTCAAAATTCAAAAGTTTACAGGAATATTTAGAACGGTTACTCCTTTGATTTGGATTCTTTGCACCACGGTAATAGTTAGTTTTAAAGGATACTCTTTGTGGCTGCTTATTATAAACGTAATGATTAGTGCGTTATGGTTTTTATTGTACCCAATTAGGTTTAAAAAACTAAATATAAAGCAATATCGCAAGTATTTGAAAGATAAAATGGATGAGTTAGGTGATAACCTGACAGAAACCGATTTTTATCATTTACTACAGGACAAGATTATTGTTGTCGGTAATGGTATGGAATTTTCATTTAAACATGATGCAATCAATAAATCGATTGAATTGAACACGCATTTCGTACTATTTATAAAATCCGGCGGCACAATTTCTTTTAACAAAAACTCTTCTAACTACATAGATATATTTAATTATTTCAATTCCCTTGATATAATTAAGGAAACCGATTTAAATTGGAAAATGTAAACCTACAATATTGCTACTCCTCACTATTATTAGCAAGAAATGCACCATACTTTAGAATAGCCACAAAGAAAACACCACCGATGGCATTCCCTAGAAGGGATGTCGATTGAAAGGTTAGGTAATCGATAAAAGTAATCTTATCAGAAACTAAAAAGCCTGCAAAAACCTCTATACTGCCTACTATACTGTGATGCAGTCCAGCAAGTGCTATAACAAAGGTGACTATGTAAATAATCAATATTTTACCTGTTGCTTTGTGTGTAGAAGTAATGATCCAAGATAAAAGCGCCATCAACCATCCTGCTAGAACAGAGCTTACTAGAATAATATCTCTAGAGTAGTGATTCACATGATCACTTAGGTTTTCTATTCCTTGATAAGAAATGACACCTAATTGCGGACCTATCCAGACTAATAATGCCCCTATAAGATAACCTCCTACTAGATTTCCGAGGATGACTATTCCCCAAAGTGACATCAAATCACCTACCGTTTTACGACGACTTAATACCGGTAAAGACAACAACGATGTTTGTTCTGTGAACAGAATAGACTTACCTAAAACCACTAAAATGAAACCCAACGGATATAGAAAGGCGGCTAGATAAGGGATGTATTTATCATCGATTGTTCCATTGAAAAGAGTATAAACGATAGCGACTAGCATAAAGCTAAAACCAATTTCCAAACCTGCCATCAAGCTGCTTAAGAATGTAGACACTCTATTCTTGCGATAGGTATCCAGTCCTTCACATAATTGTTTTACCAAAATATCATCCTGATCTTCAATCTCTTCTTTATCAGATTTAGTATCTATAATTTCTTCAACTTCTTTTTTTGACATAATTATACCTTACCTATTTATCATACTTTTCTAGTATACTAGCATCAAAAGAAAGATAACCTTATCTCACTAAAAATTTCCTCAATTAATTCATAAAAAAACAAATTACCATTAATTAAAATCTATTTATACCAACCTTTCGTAACTATTTACCTTAAATAACTACATATATGATATGAGTAGCGGTGGTTCCATACAGGCAATGATTACAGCGATGAAGAATAATGCAGCGCTTAAAAAATCACGTTTAAAATTTAAAGGACTCGATTCGGGATCGAGCTATTATAACGGTAAAATAAAAGAGAAAAGATTTACTCCACAGCAGGTTCAAGCAGTTAAAGATGCTTATCAACTAGAAGTGAAGACTGCCAGAAGAAAAACCATAGCAACTTTTATTATCACCGTAATTCTTGTCCCTATATTTTTGTACGGTTTAATACAACTTTACCTATTCATGTTTGTGTAAGTGAAGTAATCCATTTTCTCTAGTTTAGTTTTCACGTTTACTTTTGATATACTTTTTATTAAGATCGTACCTTTGAAATACCATAGAATCAATTGAAAATGAAACTTACCACTACGGTTCCTGTTAAAACTTTAACTAACTTAATTGATTACCAATCAAAAGTCACTTTATTAGGCAGTTGTTTTACAGAAAACATAGGTAATAAACTAGCTTACTATGGTTTTGACGTTGTTGTTAATCCATTTGGGATTGTATTTAATTCTACTAGTATAAAATTGCTTGTAAAAAGAGCTGTGAAAAATCAAGCTTTCACCCTTGAAGATTGTACGTCTCATTTCTCCTATCTAGTTCATTCTGATTTAAATGATAACGACCCTAAACAGCTACTCAAAAATCTAAACAACGGTTTAGAAAAGTTACAAATTGCATTAAAAAATAGCACACACCTATTCATCACATTAGGAACCGCTTGGGTTTACAGAAATTTAGAAAAAAATATGATCGTTGCAAATTGTCATAAACAACCGCAACATCTATTTAAAAAAGAACTGCTTGATATTGAAGAAATCTCCTTTGATCAGGAAGAGATTTATAATTTAGTAAAAACGGTAAATCCCAGTATTTCTATCACTTATACACTATCGCCAGTACGTCATATCAAAGATGGTTTTGTAGAAAACCAACGCAGTAAAGCAAGACTACATGAGGCTATTCAATCTCAAGTAGATCAAAATAAGGCGCACTATTTCCCAGCCTATGAAATTGCTATGGACGAGTTGAGAGACTACAGATTCTATTCTCGTGATATGGTTCATTTAAATGAGGTAGCCATAGATTTTATTTGGTCTCGCTTTCGCGAAAGCGGAATCAACAAAAACACTTTACCACAACAAAAAGCTGTGGAAAAATATAGAAAACTGTCGCATCATAGACCAACCGATACTTTATCTCATGAAGTAAAATTGAAACAAATGCGAGAAAAGTTAATTGAACAATTTCCAAAAACACAGCTGTAAATGAAGGATATTTTTAAATATATCATTAGTGGATTAATCGCTGTGGCTATATTTTATTTTGTAACACGTTTGATGGATCAAAATAGAGAGAAAGAACAACTTATTGCACAAACAGCTCTAATTGAAAAAGAAATAAACAACGTTAGCAAGCTAGTAGTAACAGAAATGAAGTATGAGATAAATGCAGAAGACAAAAATATAACGATAAAATAGATTCCCAAACCAGAAGTAATTATTGATCCTAATCTTACCTTTTATAAAATGGATAATGGGTTACTTAACCGGTTTGAAGGTAAAGATTATAACACTATAACTAGAAAGGTGAAAAGTGATCTGAAGAAAAAAATTGAAAAAGATCAGTTAATAAAAAATGCTCAAAACAGATTAGTAACTGAATTGAGCAATATTTATATTTTGAGTAATTCTATGGGCTGGAAACTAGTTTATAATGATAAACAAGTTAATAGTTCTAGCGAGATCAATACTTTTTTATTCTAGTCTATTCTTCCATTATTTTATGTTCTACAGCAGCTTTATCGTATTCTGCCTCCAGTAACTGATAATACTTGTTGAATATCTCTTTCTTGATATTACAACTTTTATTGTTGCGCTCTAATGCCTTTGCAAATTCCTCCTGACTAATCTTATTATCCATAAAATCTGTTGTCAATTGTGGACGCTCCATTTTACAAGATGCATAATCATTATAAGCCTTTACATAGCTTTTATAAATATCACTACTCTTGATAGGATCATCACTTGAGGATACCGCTTCTTTCTCACCTGAAGTACAACTAGCTATCAACGCTAGAGATAGTATTAGAAATATCTTTTTCATCATGATAATTTTTAAGGTAAAAATAAACACTAGTTTTTTTTAATCAAAATTGACTTTCACTTTTTTACAATTGCTACCATCAATTTCTTCAAGGTTAGCATTTTTAAAGTTTTAATACTAATTTTTAAATCAAAAATCCCTTTCTAATTAAATAGAAAAGGATTTTACTAACTCAACTAAATCTAAGATTATTCTCTACGTTTGCGATCTTTATATTCTCTAATCATTTTACGTCTGAAATCCATTTCGGCCTTCTTTAACTTAAGGAAGCGCTTTGCTCCTATTACTGCTATAATTTCATCGTGCTTGTAATCTAAATTAGTAGCGCTTATTTTTTGATCCAAGGTAACCATTTGATCAACATATGAAATAGCCTGCTTCTCATTCATAGTTTCAAACTCACCTTCCATCTTTTTAATCAAGTCTTTTTTTAATTTTTCTAAACGGTCACGCTCTTCTTTTACGGTGTTGTACAACGGCCAGAATTTTTGTGCTTCTTTAGTGGTTAAATCTAACTCTTTAGTTATGTGCGCTATAGAAAGTGCTTTAATCTTATCTCGCATTTCTTTTCTATGGCTTTTATGGTCTTTTTTACCATCAGCACCTTGCGCATTTACCATAAACGAACAAAGCAATATCAATGTTAGGAGTACGTATCTCATTCTGTTATTATTTCATTTAAGGTAGTGTCTTCCATGAGGTAATCAAAAAGCTCACTATCTGTTATATCATCTTCTATTTCTATAGTATTCAAAATACTATTATCTGCATATAATATCTCTATGGACTCGTCATCCTGTAAAAAGTTCGAACCAGCTATATAATCTCTTAATTCTTGATCTCCTACGTCTGCAAATGTAATTTGACTATTTGAAAACATTCCTTGTATAGTTACCAATGCTATAAAAAATGCTGCTACTGCCAGTAAAGGATACAGCCATGATTTATTATTTGAAGATTGTAACGGAATTACTTTAGTTTCTTCAGTTACTTGTTGCATAATACGATCCTGTAAAGAAGAAAAGTAATGATCAGGCGTTTTAAAACCTGCATGCTCTTCATTTTGATGTTCAAGAGTCTTTTCTAACACACGATCAGTAAGTTGGTCAAAGTAACCATCCGGTACTTTAAAACCTGCTTTATTATGTATGTTATTCTTTTTCATATTCTTATGACTTCTTTAAAGTCCATTAGTTTAATCTTCTTTAAGATATTTTTCAACTTTTTTTGCTGCGATATGATAGGTACTTTTTACTGCACCTTCTGTCAGATCCAAAATTTCTGCGATTTCCTTAAACATAAGATCGTCATAATATCTTAAATTAAATATCTGTCTTTGTCGATCTGGTAACTGATAAAGTGCTTTTTTAAGAGCTAGCTCTATCTCGTCACTAGTAAAATAGACATCTGCCTCTAATTTTTCAATTAAATGATCTTGAAGTTCTTGAGAAGACAACTGCATTTTATTTGCTCTACGATTAAGGAAAGTAATACTTTCATTGTGTGCAATTCTAAACATCCATGTAGACAACTTACTATCTCCATTGAAGTTTTTTATCCCTCTAAATATTTTGATAAAAACATTTTGTAGAACATCATCTGCATCATCGTGAACAAGTACCATTTTTCTAATTTGCCAGTACAACTGTTCTTGATTTTGCGCCACTAACAAACGAAACCCTTGATTTGCAGTAGCATCATCGAGAATCAAAGAAATAATTTCTTTGTCTGTTGTCTTATTCATACCTTACTAGGACCATAGATTCCACCAAAAGTTTAATTGAGTTTAAAAGTAATTTAAATGTTTCGTTAACGTTTAACATTCTACATTATAATTATATTTACTCTTTATTTAAAAACTATGAATCAAGATAATTTCCCTCAATACGATCAACAGTTTGAAGCACTATCACATGTTACTGATGACGTAAGAGCAGATTTTTATAAGAAAACTTACGGCCATGTAGCTGCGGCAGTTCTTTTATTTGTGGTACTGGAAACCCTTTTATTACAAGTACAACCTCTAGTTGACTTTATGTTTAGTCTGGCACAAGGCTGGACCTGGTTATTGGTCTTAGGTGCTTTTATGTGGGCAACTTCTTATGCAGAAAAAAAGGCGCATACTTCTCATGACCGCAACCAGCAGTATTTAGGATTAGGGCTTATAGTTCTTGCCTATGCCGTTATCTTCTTACCATTGATCTCTATTGCCTTACAATATCAACAGTATTATGAAGGTAGTAGTGAAAGTAATTTACTGAGTCAGGCTGCATTTGTAACACTTTCTTTATTTGCTGCATTAAGTGCTGTAGTACTTGTTACTAAAAAAGATTTTTCTTTTCTTAAAAGTATTCTTACTGTAGGTTTTATAATTGCAATAGGATTCATAATTGCAGGAATGATTTTTGGATTTGATTTAGGTCTTTTCTTTAGTGGTGCAATGGTTGTTCTCGCTGCTGGAACGATTTTATATCAAACTTCAAACCTTGTTCATGAATACCACACAGATCAATATGTAGGCGCTGCCGTGGGATTATTCTCTTCGTTAATGCTGTTGTTCTGGTATATTTTACAAATCTTTATGTCTCGCGATTAAAATCATCCACTACATAATACTACAACCCAATTCCGAAACCTTCTGGCTAGGTCCTTATGTCATAGCGGCATTTGCATTTGGACTATTTATGGTATTAGTACATTTCGTTTTACGCAGTCTGCAAGGTAAGCGAGACTTTATATGGTACAGACAGATACGGAGTAATAAAAAGTTACCGCTTTCGCGAAAGCGAGTTCTACAATCCTACCCTTTTTATAGCCATCTTAATGAGAAGTATCAAAAGGAATTTGAACACAGAGTAGCGGCTTTTGTAGATGCTAAAAAGTACAGAAATAGATATGAAGGAACTATTACTGATGAACAAATGATCCTGGTAGCCTGCGTTGCCTGTCGTTTAAGCTTTGGAAGGCGTAATTACCTATATCCTTTATTAAGTACCATCTTGTTTTTTCCTGAACCCTTCATGAGCCCAACTAATGAGTCGTTACATAAAGGAGAATTTAATCCAACGGCAAAGGTTCTGGCTATTTCCTGGAAAGATTTTAAAGAAGGGATGGATATTACTAATGATAATTTACATTTAGGCCTGCACGAATTCACACACGTGATTCATTTTGAAAGTGAACACAGTAGCGATATTGATGCAGAGCGCTTCAAAAAATATACTAGAAAAATATTATTAGAATTAATGAAACCAGAAACACGTAGTAAACTAGATGCCACACGTTTTTTCAGAGAATATGCGTTTACCAATCAATACGAGTTCATGGCGGTTCTTGTAGAATACTATTTTGAATCTAACGCTGATTTTAAAATAGAATTTCCGTCCATTTACAGTCATCTTACTAAGGCATTACTCTACAAGGAAGAGTGGATTTTAAATTAGTATTTAATATTTATAAAAAATTACTGTTCTAAGACCCTTATTTCCGGGAAAATTCTAGAATCACACTATAAAAAACCCAAAGGTTTTGGAAACCTTTGGGGTTTGATAATTAAAAGACTTAGAAAATCAACTAGTCTCTAGTCAGTTTTTTATAACGTATTCTTTTAGGAGCATGATCACCTAAACGTTTTTTCTTATTCTCTTCATACTCTGTAAAACTACCTTCAAACGAATAGATTTGTGAATCTCCTTCAAAAGCAATAATATGTGTACAAACCCTATCTAAGAACCATCTATCGTGAGATATAATAACTGCACAACCTGCAAAGTTATCCAATCCTTCTTCCAGTGCTCTTAATGTATTTACATCCAGATCATTAGTAGGCTCATCCAGTAGCAACACATTTCCTTCTTCTTTAAGTGTCATGGCAAGGTGCAAACGGTTGCGTTCTCCACCAGAAAGTGTAGAAACCTTTTTATTTTGCTCGCTTCCTGAGAAGTTAAAACGACTTAAATAAGCTCTAGAATTCACCATCTTTCCTCCCATCATGATCATATCCTGACCATCAGAGAAATTTTCCCAAATCGATTTATTTGAATCAATATTAGAATGTGATTGATCTACATAAGCCAGTTGCACTGTTTCTCCTACAGTAAAAGACCCTTTATCTGGCTTTTCCTGTTCCATAATCATTTTGAAAATAGTGGTTTTACCAGCACCATTTGGTCCAATGATACCTACTATACCATTTTGTGGAAGTACAAAGTTCAAGTCTTCATAAAGTAATTTATCACCAAAGGCTTTACTTACTCCATTTGCCTCAATAACGTTTGTTCCTAAACGTGGACCATTAGGTATGTAGATCTCTAATTTTTCTTCTTTGACCTTTTGATCTTCATTTAAAAGCTTGTCATAATTATTTAAACGCGCTTTCTGTTTGGTCTGACGACCTTTAGCACCTTGACGTACCCAATCCAGCTCTCGAGCCAGTGTTTTTTGTCTTTTAGACTCTGTTTTCTCTTCTTTTCTCAGTCGGTCACCTTTTTGCTCTAACCAGCTAGAATAATTTCCTTTCCATGGAATTCCTTCACCACGATCTAGTTCAAGGATCCATCCAGCAACATTATCTAAGAAATATCTATCATGCGTTACCGCGATTACCGTTCCTTTATACTGTGCAAGATGTTGCTCTAACCATAATACAGATTCTGCATCAAGGTGGTTAGTAGGCTCATCCAGTAATAAAATTTCTGGTTGTTGTAATAATAACCTACAAAGTGCTACACGACGTCGCTCTCCACCAGACAGGTTTTTAATCTCTGCTTCTCCTGGAGGCGTTCTCAGAGCATCCATAGCAATTTCTAGCTTGGTATCTAGTTCCCATGCATTTAACGCATCGATTTTATCCTGAAGAACCGCCTGACGGTTCATCAATTTTTCCATCTTATCTGCATCAGAGTACACTTCTTCTAGACCAAAATCATCATTGATCTTGTTGTATTCATCAAGAACAGCAACTGTTTCTGCAACGCCTTCACGCACGATTTCCATAACCGTTTTAGTCTCATCCAGTTGTGGCTCTTGCTCTAGATAACCGACATTATAACCGGGTAAGAAATTAATATCACCCTGATAATTCTTTTCAATACCAGCAATAATCTTCATTAAAGTAGATTTACCAGAACCATTAAGACCTAGAATACCAATTTTTGCACCATAGAAAAAACTAAGGTGTATGTTTTTCAATACTTGTTTTCCAGTGCTTTGATAGGTCTTTGAAAGACCAGACATAGAAAAAATTACTTGTTTATCGTCGCTCATTTGATGTGCTTTTTTCTTGTAAAATTTTATATAACTGTGTTAGGGAATCATTTTCATAACGCTTTCGCGAAAGCCTAACAGCATCCATCCCTTTTGATTTAATATAAAGACCTTTCTCTGAAAGATCTATTTTCTCTAACTCTTTAAAGGTAAATCCAAATGTTTTTCTACCTACTAATTTTATGGTAATTGATTTAAGACTATAGGATACAGAGTTGCGTGTTGAAAAGCCTTCAAAACTATTCATGTAAAAGAAAGTTACTGCTAGTAACGCTGCAATAGAACTGTATAAGCGCAAATCTAGAAAAAAAAGAACTGCTGCAGAAATCAACATGAAAACAGCTATAAGAAGTATGACTCTATATCTAGCCTCATTCATGTCCTTAAAATGAATCACTTCCTTCACTTATACCCTACCTTTTAATGCATTAAAGACCCAAGCGATAGCAAAAAAACCAACACCTATCGCTCCAAAACCCCAACCAATATCCGTATAACGATAAATTCCTAGAGCAATAAGCCCAATACCTATAACGATCATTATTAAAGTGGCCCAGCCTAGGACTCCGTTTTTATTCAATGCCATATTCTAAAATTAATTTGCAAATATACATAGTTAAATGCGGCTTATGACTTTTTAAATATCGATGAAACGCAATTCTATAGGATTAAAAGTTTAAAAAAAATATAAATATGATGCTATTTGAAACTTTGGATTCTTATCTACGTTATATTTGTTTAGTTTTAATCTAAGGAAAAACGCGATCTGTCAACACATTTAAATACTAATATTCAACACCTTAAGTCTAATTTAAAGAATACCGCAAAAAACAATCGTCACATTGAAAACAATAATTTTAAAAAAATATATTTTACTCATCTTATTTGTGATGATAGGTTATCAAGGATTTGCTCAACTTATAACTACTTCTACAACTTTAACGGTAGATCAATTAGTACAACAATCTTTGGGTAATAATTGTGTTGAAATTAGAAATGTAACTTCAAATATGAATGGGTCTGTAGATGGTTTAGATAGTTTTGGTAGTTTTACCCAAGGTAGTTCTTCTTTTCCTTTTTCTAATGGCTTTTTTCTAAGTACCGGCGATGGTGATAAAATAGGAAATAATACGATAGGAACTGATTTAAGCGATGGAACAACCGCATGGACAGGCGATGCCGATCTTGAAAACTTTACTGGTATTGCTAATACCGTAAACGCAACCGTAATAGAATTTGATTTAATTAGTACTTCAAACAAAATTAGTTTTAATTATTTACTAGCTTCTGAAGAGTATCAACAAAACTTTCCTTGTAATGTAGGTGATCGTTTTGCATTGCTCTTGAGACCGTTAGGAGGTACCTATCAAAATATTGCCGTGCTTCCTGGCACTAACACTCCTGTTGGAATAGACACTGTCCATCCAGAAATAGTAGGGCAATGTCCTGCTACAAATCCTAATTACTTTGCTGGTCAAATGCTGGGCGACACTAACTTTCAAGGAAGGACCGTGACTTTAACTGCAGCTGCAGACGTAATTCCTAATACCACCTATCATTTAAAAATGGTTATTGCAGATCAATCTAGTTTTGATCCTACAGGATACGACAGCGCCATTTTCATAGAAGCAGGAAGTTTACAGGCCGAAGTTGATTTAGGTCCGGACTTATTTCCATGTGTAGAAGCTACACTAAATGCTACTATTGATAATAATCTAGCGACTTTTAGATGGTTTAGAAACAATACAGAACTGATAGGTGAAACAAGTAGTACTCTTAATGTAACAGTTACTGGAGATTACCGAGTTGAAATAACGGTTGTGTTACCTGGATCAAATTGCATTATATCTGATGATGTAACTGTTACCATTGATCCAAATCAATTAAATATTAATATTCCAGATCAAGAACTTTGTGATGATGTAAGTGCTGACGGTTTTGAATCCTTCAATTTGCTAGCCGTAGCAAATAATGCATTAACACAACTGCCAACAGGTACTTACACAACTGGATTTTATTTTGATCAAAGCGACGCCCAAAATCAATCTAATCCTTTAACAGATGATTATACAAATATCAGTAATCCGCAAACAGTGTTTTTACGTATTACAGATTCCAACACAGGTTGTCAAAATATTTTACCTGTGAATCTATTAGTTTCAGAAGTTGTTGATGCGACAGATTTTGCCTTTACTACTTGTGATGATAATAATGATGGTTTTGTATCTATAGATCTATCACAATTTGACACTGAAGTTTCTACGACTACTACAAATGTTACGATTACTTACCATGCGACAGAAAACGATGCGATAAATAACATTCAAAACCTCCCTACATTCTATACTAATACTGGAAATCCTGATACCATTTATGCGAGAGTAACAAATGATTTAACAAGTTGCTTTGCAACTAGTGAAATAACTTTAGATGTACTCCTACCACCTGTTTTAGATTCTACTTTTGCACTAATAGATGCTTGCGATCAAGATAATGATGGATTTGCAACCTTTGACATCACAAGCGCTATTCCAGAATTAACAACAAACGTTGCTAATTTTATTATCAGTTATCATCTTTCACAAACTGATGCTCTTGATAATTTAAACCCAATTGCAAATCCGAATGCTTTTAACAATAGTACACCAAGAATACAAAGAATCTATATTAGGTTTGAATCTATATCAACTGGTTGTTCTATTATAGCAGACGTAGACCTAAATACTAATTTACTTTTAGATAGAACTAACATTCAAGACAGTATAACTTGTGATGACAACAGCAATGATGGAATAGAAGGGTTTGATTTTGATTTAATCCAAACGCTTTTTATTAATGGATTACAGGACGTCAATATTGAGTTTTTTGAAAATGAAGCAGATCAACTCGCAGACACCAACCAACTGGATCCAACGATAGAGTATTTCAGTACAAGTAACCCACAAGTCATCTATATAAGAATCAATAGTCCTACATGTACTGAATTTTCTGATTTTGAATTAATAGTAGAACCATATTTTGAATCGGCTCCTATTTTAGATCAAAGCTATTGTGATGAAGATCAGGATCTATTTACCTTCATAGAACTGAATGAATTTGATGACGCTGTTAGAGGTTCATTTGGTAACGATCATTCTGTACGTTACTACCTATCACAATTAGATGCAGATAACGGAATTAATCCAGTGACTGGATTTGTTAATAGTTCAAATCCAGTGACTGTTTATGGAGAGCTGATTGCACCCAATGGATGTAGCGATTATCAACCTTTTAATATTAATATTCTTCCTGCACCTTTATCAGGAACACCAGCAGGGTTCATTATTTGTGATACTGATCAAGATGGCTTTTTTACAGTTGACCTTACATCACAAGAGGCGCAAATAACAACGGAATCAAATCGAAGTTTTACTTATCATAATGATTCTAATGATGCCAGCCTAGGCATAAATGCTATTAGTAATCCTAATTCTTACAATGCACAAACAGAAATAGTTTTTGTAAGGGTAGAAAACATCCTTACTGGTTGTGAAACTGTAGTCCAGCAACCAATATTAGTAAATACATTACCAGTATTCACTACCATTACCACCTACCAGATTTGTGAATCTGATGGTGATGACATAGAAGATTTTTTCTTTTTCACAAAGGATGTTGAGATCCTAAATGGACAAGTAGGCAAAACAGCGCGCTATTACACCAACGCTGCAGATGCAAATTCTAGCATCAATGAAATTGATAAATTCAATGCTTTTCAAAACAGTAGTAATCCTGAAACCATATGGGTAAGAGTGGAGAATGACAGCGATACGTCCTGTTATGGAGTGGACTCCTTTTTAATCCAAGTTGATGATTCTCCTACTTACAACGCACCAGCAGACTTAAGAATTTGCGATGATAATAATGATGGAATAGCCAGTTTAGATTTGCAGCAGACCACAGATGCTATAACAGCTGGAATATCTACAAATTTAACTGTAACTTTTCACGAATCAGTCTTTGAAGCAGAATCCAGTACCAATGCTTTATCCACCAACTTTACCAACAGTACAAATCCACAAATTATCTATGCGAGAATAAGTAATGATGAAAATTGTTTTGAAATAGAAGATATCGTTATTAATATAGTTGATAGTCCACAAACGAATCTAATAACCGCCTCTACAACTTGTGATGATGATCTTGATGGATTTACTACTTTTGATTTAACCTCTAGAGAAGCAGATTTGGTTGGATCTAGACCTTTTAACTCGACATTATCATGGCATACAAGTATTCTAGATGCAGAAAACGATACTAACCCTATTGTAAACGACACATCATTTACTAATACTAGCAATCCTCAAACTGTTTACTTAAGGTTTTATAATACTGTATCTATGTGTTTTGATATAGGAACCTTAGAGTTAATTGTAAACCTACCACCACAATTAAATACAGGTATAGAGCTTGTAATTTGCGATAACCCTTCTCCAACCGCAAATTTAAATGAAGTAACTGCACTTCTTATCGATCCATTACCTGCTGGTGTTACCACTGGTTTTTACGAAACAGTTGCAGATGCCGAGAATAGTACAAACGAGATCAGTCCTACGTATAATTACACATCAAATAACGCGACTCTTTTCATACGAGCAGATGATAGTAACTCTGGCTGCTTCTCAACGGCTAGTTTCAATCTTATTGTACAAACACCTCCACAAATAGCAGCCTCTGGAACCTACAATATCAGAGAATGTGATGATAACTTTGATGAAGAACTAAACTTTGATCTTTCTAGTAACAACAATACTATTCTAAATGGGTTGAGCACCACAACGCATACCGTACAATACTTCTCTACAGAAACAGATGCAGAAAACAATACAAATGAATTAATAGACACTAATGTAATTGTGAATCAATCCGACACTTTCTATGTTCGTGTAACAAACACCACATTAGGTTGCTCCACTACTGGCGAGTTTGAAGTAATTGTAGATCCATTACCATTAGTGACTGTAGATCCTTTTCAAGTAATATGTAATGACAGCTTTGTAATTGTAAATGCGTCTACAGGTAATTCTGGCGATCGCTATTTATGGTCAACAGGAGAAACTACAAATTCCATTAATATAAGAACACCAGGTGATTATACTGTTCAAGTAACAAGCGCAAGAGGCTGTGCATCACCAGTACGTTCATTTACTGTAATAGCATCTGAAACTGCAAACGTGGACTTTGTAGCATCTACTAATTTTGAAAATCCTAATACCATAGTAGTAAATGTTAATGGTATAGGAGATTATCAATATGTTTTAGATAATGGCCCAGCACAAATGAGCAACGTCTTTACTAATGTGAGTAGAGGATTTCATGAGGTACGTGTTATAGATTTAAATGGCTGTGCACCGACGCCACCGCAAATAGTTCTGATTATAGATTATCCACGATTCTTTACTCCTAACAATGATGGGTTCAATGATACTTGGTATGTAGATAAGATTGATACTTTTGAACAGGCCACTTTTTATATTTATGACAGATATGGCAAACTATTAAAGAACTTTGGTAAAGATTTTAATGGTTGGGATGGAACTTATAACGGTAACCCAATGCCATCATCAGATTATTGGTTTACTTTAGAGGTAAGAGATTCTAGAGGTAATTATGATGTAAAGGGACATTTTTCTTTGAAGAGGTAATTTCTCAATAATATGTAAAACGCTACAATCCCTTGACCTAGTTAAGGGATTTTTTTATTCTCGCTTTCGCGAAAGCGGAAACACAGCAATCATTTTACCAACTACCACCAGCACCGCCGCCGCCAAAACCACCGCCGCCGAAGCCGCCACCAAAACCACCACCTGAACTACCACCACCAAAACCGCCACCACCAAAACCACCACGTCCCATATTGCTTAAAATAATAATATCTAGTAAAGAACCGCCATTGTTACGGCCATTATTACCATTATTATTTCTGTTTTTTGCATTGAGAATAATGAACAATAAGATGATTCCAAAAAACAATAGAAACTGCCAAGGTATTTGATTACTACTTTGTGGCGTGCCTTTAAACTCACCTTTAAGACCTTGAAAGATGGCATCAGCGCCTTGATCAAGACCTGAGTAATAGTTTTGAATTTTAAAATTAGGAATGAGTACTCTATTAACAATACGCTCTGCATCACTGTCTGATAGCCTGTACTCTATCCCATAACCAGTATTGATATCTACCTTACGATCATTTACAGCAAGCAATAATAATAAGCCGTTGTCGATTCCCTTTTGACCTATCCCCCATTTTTGTCCCCATCGTGCGCCTAATAAGTCCAACTCTTCTCCATTAGAGCTTTTTATAATAGCATAAACTATTTGCGTAGAAGTGGTGTCTGCATAGCGCTTTAACTTTACATTCAATGCTTGTTCTTGTGAATCTGGAAGAACACCAGCATAATCATAAACAAAAACTTGTTTTCTATCTGCTGGTTTCGGCGGTATTTCAAATTGACCATAAGTCAATTTTGAAAAAGCAAGAACGGATAAAATTAAAAGACAGAATAACCTCATCAGCTCACAGAGATTTGGTCTGACAATTCGTTGGTATCATTCATATCCCAAGGAAAATGTGCAGCTAGTTTTTGACCTACTAATTCTATACCTTCTATAAGGCCTTTTTGAAATTCGCTTTCGCGAAAGCGAGATAATACCACATTTCTTACCGCAATCCAAAAGTCACTGCCTACTCTATCGTGGATTCCTTTATCACCTATTAAGGCAAATTTTTTATCATCTACAGCGACGTAAAACAGAATTCCGTTTTCTTCTTTAGTATTGTCCATTTTAAGTAGATGAAATAATTCTTGTGCACGAACTATAGGATCATCACAGGCAGATTCTAGATGCACACGTATTTCACCACTGGTAAGCAACTCTGCAGTGCGTATGGCTTCAATAATAGCTTGTTCTTGAGCAGCAGTAAGAAAATCCTCTACCTTTATAGACATAATTAATTAGATCCAAATAAGTTTTTAACGTCTGGCGCTACCTCAGCACCTTCATCTGCTTGATAAAAGGCAGCTGGTTCAAAGCCTAGAATACTTGCAAAAAGTACTCCTGGTACTCGCTTTACTTTTACATTATAAGTTCCTACCGCATCATTATAGCGATTGCGCTCTACATTAATGCGATTTTCTGTTCTACTCAATTCATTGATTAACTCCTTAAAGTTTTCGTTTGCCTTGAGATTAGGGTAATTCTCATAGGTAGCCAATAATCTCCCTAGACCAGAACTAACAGAACTTTGTGCTTTTGAAAAAGCTGCTAGATTTTCTTCTGTCAAATCTGATGCATCTACATTTATAGAAGTCGCGTTAGAACGCGCTTCAATTACCGCAGTTAAGGTTTCTTGTTCGAACTCTGCATATTTTTGAGCAGTAGCAACGATATTAGGAATTAAGTCATTACGTCGTTGATAACTACTTTCAACATTTGCCCAAGTGTTTGCTACTCCTTCACTCATACCTACTGTACTGTTGTACCAGTAAATGCCGTAAATGACAAAAAGACCTAGTAAAATACCCACTATTCCTAATCCACCTATTTTTTTCATTGTATAATTCTTTATTTAATTTGTATACCAATTTAATTCAAAGTTACATGAAATATGAAAAATCAATATTTCTAGATGGTAAGGTCTGTCTTCTTAGGTTGAAGTGTTTGTAGATACTCTGGAGTTTTTAATAGTCTTGATCCATACCAAGAAAATAGTTCACCATCTACCACTTTAAAATCTGGTGTAACATTAGGTTTTACAGGATCTTGTGAAGGTGCTGTTAAAAAAGCTAGCTTCAACTCTGCAATATCATCTGTTGAGAACGGATAAGGCTCTGAAGATAAAAAGACCACATCTGGCTGTAATTTGATCATTTCTTCCACTTCTAATTCTGGATATCTGGTCAATTCTTTGGCAGCATTTGTAAACCCTGCTTTTTCTATCATATCATTGATAAAAGTTCCTGTTCCAATAGTCATGTATGGCTTTTTCCATATTAAATACAATGCCTTTTGGTTGATCTCAGCAGGCGGAATCTTTTTAAAGGAACTGGTGATATTGCGAATAAGCGATTTTGCTTTAAATTTTGCTCCTGTCAGTTCTCCTACATCTGCAATCATTTCTAGAGCTTGTTCTAGATTATCAATATCTGACACATAAGTAGGCGCAATATGATCACAAAACTCTACAATCTTTTGATTGTTTTCTTCTCTATTACAAATGATTAAATCAGGCTGTAATTCTATAATGCGAGATTCTACTATTTTTTTAGTACCACCTACTACGGTTTTTTCATCTATCAATCCTGCTGGATGGATACAAAAGCGAGTGACACCTACTAGCCTATCTTTTAAACCTAGGTCTATAAGTAATTCTGTTTGAGATGGTACAAGTGAAATTATTCTTTGTGGTAGTTGATCTAATTCGATCATTCTACCTAATTGATCTGGTATTTTACAAAACATTAGTCTAGTGCATTTTTAGTTACCCATAATCTGTATCCAAAAAGTGCCATTTGCCATTTGCTGGCTTTGGCTAGATCCAATCGCCTTTTTGTAAAGCTGGGTAAGACCGCTTTATTTATCTTGGCTAGTATTTTGAACACTTCTTTCTTCATATATCAAAGGTAGTGTATTGCCGTGTCGATCTGTATTAATAAAATAGTAAAACCCATTTACTAAAGGCAAATGGGTTTTAAAGCTAATGCAATAAGTGCAGCCTTTCTTTAATAAGGAATAGTGGTAATAATAGGTGTCGCGTCTTTTGTCACAAAAGAGAGACTCAATTCTTTAATACCTTTATTATTTTCATAAGTATGTTGTGATCCATTGATTTCATATTTTAATTTTACCAATCGATCATCTTTCATTCGGTGTGTTTTTAATTTAAAAGTATGTCCTGCGTCTTCTAACGTTTTTGCAAATTCTGTAAAACCTTCTTTGGACATATTTTGTAATCGGTAGTCATTACCGACATGGACGTTATATGGAGCTGTTTGTGAGTAATCTCCTTTTACAGAACCTTCTACAACTCCTACTTCATAGGTATATGCTGTTGGCCTCTTTAAAGCATTTAAAACTTCTTTAGGAGTTTCTCTCATTATAATCGGTTCTTCAATGACTTCTCCTTTACCATTATAATAATTACCATCGTCATCAGATAGTGTAATTAACGAATTATGCACTTGTACGTTCAACTCTTTATTCTCTAAAATAATGGAATCATAGAGATCAATTTTTCCATTCATTATTCCCTTGATGGTAAATATCTTAATTCCCCAACGGTTATAAATTTCCGTATTATTTCCTTTGGCAAGATAATAATGAACTTGACCGTTTATATAGGCATAACCAGCACCTTCTGGTTTATTAGGATGATCTTCATAACTTGTGCTTGTCACTTCATAAGTTACTTTAGGTTTTGTAGTAATGACCATCACTCCATTTTTTCCTTTTTTGCCATACAAACTGGTTGACTCATTATCCTTAAGAACAGTAAGACTTTTTATGTCCTGGGCATTTAAGGTGTACATGGCTTCCTGTGTGGATTCTTTACCATTGATAATGATTAAAGGTTGGTCTTTACTTGTTACTACGCCTCTTCTTATTTGGGCTGAAGTTGTTGGAATATTTGAAAAACCATTTTTGAATAGTTGCTCAGTTACGGAATCTGTAAATTTGATATTTTTAAGTTCATAAGTAATGGAATCCATATTAATTAACTGTGATTGCATTTCCTTAAACTTTATTTGCATATCTGCTTGAATGGAATCCCAATTTTGCTTGCTCATCTGAATTTGTAAATCATTTGACAAGCTATCCAATTGGCTCAAGTCCATTTGAGTCAAATGAAATTGCATTTTATTAACTAGTGAATCCATTCGATATGCTTTAAACTGACCATTAACAGTTGACATACTAGTATCTTTATTTTTCACAATAGATCCATTTGGAGTAAACCTACTACTAGTTGAAAAGCTATAAGAATTAGTTGCATTTTCTTTACAATTTCCTAAGTCCCATTTAGCAACATTTCCTTTTACAACAGCGGTTACACAAATGGGGTCAATACCGTCAGTATCTGAATCTGTTTTAGAAGCTTTGTAGCCCTTTTTATCATCTAAACTTAATTTAAGTCTAACTATTTTATCGTTTTTAAACCTCAACTTACTATAGTCAAATTTTATATCATATTCTTCTTCAAAAAATTTCTTCATTGCAATTAAATCTTCTTTTGTAGAAGTGGCATCTATTTTAAATGAAATGGTATGGTCTGAAATAGGTTTTATTATTGATGGATTATTGTTAATTTTTGGAATATTATTATTCCCATAAAGCACTGGAGTATTCTTTTTTATTTCGGTACCTTCATCAGTGAGTAAGAAGAATTCTTTTGAGTCATCATTGCTAATGTTCAAAATTTCTTTTTGAGCTATTAATAGTAATAAGTTTATTGGATTTTGATTAATTACCAAATTCTTATTCCATTTTTTATTAGGAAATTTAGTTGAAATACTTAACTTGGTAAGATGTCCTTTTTGATTGCGTTCATCATCGCTAAAACGGACTTGATAATTTGCATATTCGTTGATCTGGCTGGCATATTTAGTCAATTGCTCTTTGGTTGTAGAAGCTCTTATGTCGAAAATCAATCCGTCATTAGGTTTCTCAACACTTGAAGTTTTCTCTTCTTTTGAAGCTTCATTTTTTTCCACATACTCTATCTCTTCCACCACATTAAAACTGTATAGAAACAACACAATTACTGGTAAAATCAAGGCATATTTATAGGCATTCCATCGGGCAGATGCTTCTTTTTGTAACATAAGAATTCGTTTTTTAATAAATGGTGTGAAAAAATTATTTGCCAGTGCTGGTTGCATATGACTGGCTGCGGTACTGAGCAATGTGCGCTCGTAACTGATGCCAGATTTGTTTTGAATTTTTGCTTTAGTGTCGGCAATAAACTCTAAATTCTCTCCTATTTGTCTTTTTAACAACCACACTAAAGGGTTGATCCAAAATACCGCCCTAAACACATGCGATACTAATAAATCAATCGAATGCCATTCTTTTGCATGGACTTTTTCATGATCGATAATCAAATCTAGTTCTGGTGATTGTAAATCGTTATCAGAGTAACATATATAGTTAAAGAAACTGAAAGGTGTCAGCTTTCGCGAAAGCGAAACAAAAACAAATTTCCCTTCTCTTTTCTTAGTTCCAGAACGTATCAAACTGCGCAGTGAGCTTAATTCTACCGTCATTTTACCCAGAAAGAATAAAGTAATCGCTAGGTATAAATAGATGGCGAGCACTCCATAATTAAAAGGTATTGCCTCTACTGGCGGCTGTTCTAAAACCATAGCCATAGGCGTGGCTAGTTGTTGTGGCATGTAAAGAACCTCTTCTGGTTGTTCTACATAAACGGTTTGTGTAATTTCGATTAATGGAAACAAAATACTTGCTACAATACCGGCTAGTAAAAACCAGCGATTTGCATTAAAAAAGGTCAGGCGGCGCAATAGAAAATGATATACGAGTAAAAAAATACTTAGTACTCCAGCGCTTTTTAAAAGGTAGTCTATGATTGCTTCCATCTTATTTTTCTTTAGATTCTATCATGTCTAATATCTCACGCAATTCTGTGGCGCTTATTTTCTCTTCTTTGGCAAAAAAGGAAACCATATTTTTATAAGAATCATTGAAGTAACTGGTCATCGCGTTGTTAACAAACCTATTGCGATAAGCATCTTTTTCTATGATAGGATAATATCGATGTGTTTTACCAAAGGCTTCATAAGCCACATAACCTTTCTCCTCTAGCTTGCGTACGATGGTAGAAACGGTATTGTAATGATTAGTTCCTGCTAATTCTGGAACGATTTCTTTTACAAAGGCTTTTTCTAGATTCCAAAGTGCTTGCATGACTTCTTCTTCTTTTTGTGTTAGTTTTTCCATTACAAATATTTCTAGTAGTGATTCTTCATTATCGGTTCACAAACATATAACTATTATTATAGTTATCAAACTATTTGTATAGTTAATAAACTATTTGTATAGTTAATTATTGTTATTGATCCTTAATTTGGCTATCAACAACCTAGTTTTCGCGTAACTTTGCATTAAAATCAGTAACGTGCGCATAGATATCATCACCTTATTACCAGAATTAATTCAAAGCCCTTTTGAAGCTTCTATCTTAAAACGTAGTATAGAAAAAGGAATTGTAGAAGTTCACATGCATAATTTGAGAAAATATGGTATGAATAAATACAATCAAGTAGACGATTATCAATATGGTGGTGGCGCAGGAATGGTGATGATGATTGAACCTCTAGACAAGATGATTCACGAACTAAAAGCAGATCGCGATTATGACGAAGTCATTTATATGACGCCAGACGGAGAAACTTTAAGTCAAGGAATTGCTAATCATTTATCCCTGAAAGAAAATATAATGATCATTTGTGGTCATTACAAAGGAATCGATCAACGTGTGCGAGATCTATATATTACTAAAGAGATTTCCATAGGTGACTATGTGCTTTCTGGTGGTGAATTAGGAGCAGCAGTTTTATGCGATGCTGTGATTAGATTAATTCCTGGCGTGATTAGTGATGAGACTAGTGCATTAACCGATAGTTTTCAAGATGGCTTGCTTGCTCCACCGGTTTATACGCGTCCAGCCGATTATAAAGGACACAAAGTACCAGAGATTTTACTGAGTGGTCATCTCAAAAAAATTGAAGCTTGGAGAGAAGAAAAGGCTTATGAAAGAACCAAAGAAAGACGACCTGACCTTTTAAAAGGAGATTAACAAACATAATTGGTTAAAAAGTTTTAACTTTACAACACAATATTATTATGAAAAGAATTTTACTTTATATCTTATTGGGTGTTTTTACACTGTCCTTCCATACGAGCTTTGCTCAATTTGATGGGAATAATAGTGTGGAACAAAGCCTTGTGAAAAAGGACAAAGAAAAACTTACCATTCTAACAAATCCAGTGAAGGATGGGTACTTAAAATTAACACTTACCGCTTCTCAAAGTAGTGATCTTAATTTAACGATCATTAATTCATTAGGCAAACAAGTGTATCAAACAAAGCGCAATATTAATAGTAATGTTCAAACTTTTGACATTTCTAAATTAAGTGCTGGTATCTACTTCCTAAGAGTAAGCACTAATTCTTCTAGCTTTGTCAAAAAATTGATCATTAGATAATCGATTTTAATAATTCACTTTTTTATTTGTCAATTAAATACAAGTTTGTACTTTTGCAGCTCGTAAAAATTAACCTCTGACGATAATCGTGCACGTTGATCATTACTTAAACATATTAATTCCTATTTAAGATGGAACAATTAGTAAAGTTCGTACAAGACGAATTCATAGAAAAAAAAGACTTCCCTAAATTCTCTGCAGGAGATACAATCACTGTATTTTATGAGATTAAAGAAGGTGAAAAAAGCCGTACACAGTTCTTCCGTGGTGTTGTTCTACAATTAAGAGGTACTGGTTTAACAAAGACTTTTACTATCAGAAAAATGTCTGGTAACATTGGTGTAGAGCGTATCTTCCCTATCAATTTACCTGCTATTCAAAAAATCGAGGTGAACAAGCAAGGTGCTGTACGTAGAAAGCGTATTTTCTATTTCAGAGAACTTACAGGAAAGAAAGCACGTATCAAAGAAGCGCGCAGAAAGTAATCTTTCTTCAATATATTTTAAAAGCTGCCTAAAAGGGCAGCTTTTTTTATGTCCTTAAATTAAATCGTTTAGATATTAGAAGATTATTTCGCTTTTGCGAAAGCGAAATTTTTATAAAAAAATAAAATGATTACTAATTTTTGTTTAATTCATAATTTCATCGAGTTATTTTATTTAGGTTCCTAAAAAATGACACCAGTAAATGAGAAGTTTATAAATCAAGTAGTAATACTAACCATAAGCTAAATGAGTTTTAAAAACCTTATTGAAACCTTATCTTTGTGTGCTATCATTTTTATTCTAAAGTGATAGTTTAAAATAAAATTAAATTCATAACCCCATACAATATGTCAGATCAGCCTAAGATCATTTATACTAAAACAGATGAAGCGCCTGCACTTGCAACAGCGTCATTTCTACCTATTATTAAAAAGTTTATCGCTCCTGCAGGAATTGATATTGAGACAAGTAATATTTCTCTTGCCAGTAGAATACTTGCTGTTTTTCCTGAAAGATTAAAAGAAGATCAGAAACAAGTAGATGCTCTTTCTCAATTAGGTGAATTAGTAAAAAAACCTGAGGCAAATGTGATCAAACTTCCTAATATATCTGCATCGGTACCACAATTAGTAGAGGCTATAACCGAATTACAGGCAAAAGGTTATGACATCCCTAACTACCCTGAAGATCCTGAAACAGATGAAGAAAAGGAAGCAAAAAAACGTTACGATAAAATAAAAGGTAGTGCAGTAAATCCTGTATTGCGTGAAGGTAATTCTGACCGTCGTGCACCGAAACCAGTAAAGCAATACGCAAAGAACAATCCACATTCAATGGGAGCATGGAGTAAGGATTCAAAATCACATGTATCTACAATGAGTGCTGGAGATTTTGCACATAATGAAAAAAGCTTTACTACAACAAAAGACACTAAAGTTAACATACAGTTAATTGATAAAGCAGATCGTACTCATGTTTTAAAGTCTGGACTTGCTCTACAAAAAGGAGAAATTCTTGATGCTACTTACATGAGTAAAACAGCATTAATTGAATTTTTAGAAGATCAAATTGACGATGCTCTAGAAAAAGATGTGCTTTTCTCGTTACACATGAAAGCAACTATGATGAAGGTTTCTGACCCAATCATTTTTGGTCATGCTGTAGAAGCTTTCTTTAAACCCTTATTTGAAAAATATTCTTCTACCTTTAATAAGTTAGGTGTAGATGTAAATAATGGATTAGGAGATTTATTAAGTAAGCTTCATGATTTACCAGAATTAGAAAGAGAAGAAATTAAAGATGCCTTAAGAGAGGTTTATAAAACAAGACCTTCTCTTGCCATGGTAAATAGTGATCATGGTATTACCAACTTACACGTCCCTAGTGACGTGATTATCGATGCTTCTATGCCAGCAATGATCAGAAATTCTGGACAAATGTGGAATAGTGAAGGAAAATCACAAGATACAAAAGCAGTTATTCCAGATAGTTCCTACGCAGGTATTTATGATGCGACAATAGAGTTCTGTAAAAAGAATGGCGCTTTTGATCCAACAACAATGGGAACAGTTCCTAACGTAGGTCTTATGGCACAGAAAGCAGAAGAATACGGTTCTCATGATAAAACCTTTGAAATAGGTTATGGTGGTAAAGTACAAGTAGTAGATGAAGATGGTACCGTTTATTTGGAACATACAGTAGAAGCTGGTGATATATGGAGAGCTTGTCAAACTAAAGATGCTCCTATTCAAGATTGGGTAAAGCTGGCTGTTTCCAGAGCTAGAGCTACTAATGATCCTGCAATCTTTTGGTTAGATGAAAACAGAGCGCACGATGCAGAAATCATTAAAAAAGTAAATCTTTATCTTAAAGATCACGATACAGACGGACTAGACATTACTATCGCTTCTCCTATCAAAGCTACTGAACGTACTTTGAGAAGAATGAAAGATGGACAAGACACTATATCCGTAACAGGGAATGTATTAAGAGATTATAATACCGACTTATTCCCTATTCTAGAAGTAGGAACCAGTGCAAAAATGCTTTCTATTGTTCCATTAATGAATGGTGGTGGTTTATTTGAAACTGGTGCTGGTGGTAGTGCTCCTAAGCACGTGCAACAATTTGAGAAAGAAAATCACCTGCGTTGGGATTCTTTAGGAGAATTTCTTGCTCTTGCCGTTTCTTTAGAACATCTTGCTATAGCTTATAAGAATGACAAAGCACAAATTATTGCAGATGCTTTAGATAGAGCCACTGAGAAGTTTTTAACTAATAGGAAATCGCCATCTCGTAAAGTAAACGAATTAGATAATAGAGGTTCTCAATATTATCTTGCTACCTACTGGGCTCAAGAACTAGCAGATCAAGAGGCTGATGAAGAACTGGCTGCTCATTTTTCTTCTATTGCAAACAAGTTGGTAGAAAATGAAGAGAAAATTACTAACGAGCTTATTGAAGCTCAAGGAAAATCAATGGATATAGGCGGTTATTATATGCCAGATGCAGATAAAGAAATTGCTGCAATGAGACCAAGTACTACATTAAATGCAATTATAGATTAATTAATAGAGCTAAAAATTCAAATTAATTGATATCAGTAAAAACCTCAAGCCTTGCTTGAGGTTTTTTTATTGGATACAGTTTAATAATGCAATTCATCATTAATTATTGACAACTCAGTATAATAGTATGAATTTATGGCTTTTGGGTTACCTATCTTTATAAAAACAACCAACCATCATGTCAGAACATTATTCTACTTTATATCTATCTTTAATGTACACGCATCTAATTACTGTGATCCCATGTGTTTTTGTAGGCGCTTATTTATTGCTCTTCAGTAAAGGAACAAAATGGCACAGATCCTTGGGAAAATATTACATGATTTCTATGGTTATCACTGCTATCGTTTCACTCTTCATGCCAGCAATGGTTGGACCACAGCTTTTAGGACATTTTGGATGGATTCATCTATTTAGTATTTTGACTTTGTGGTCTGTTCCCACCGCATATATTGCAGTAAGAAAAGGTCAGATAAAAAAGCATAAGATCAAAATGATCTTGGTATACATAGGCGCGTTAATCATCGCCGGTGGATTTACTTTCGTTCCTGGCAGGTTTATGTATGAAGTATTCTTTGGATAGAATTCAATGATATATATCTCGCTTTCGCGAAAGCGGAACTTCTCATAAAAAAAACATAAAAAAAAAGGAATCACTTTATAAAGTAATTCCCTTTTTTTGATGTTAAATGTGGTACTACCCTTTTGAAGGATACCATTCCATTAATGTTACTTCAATAGATTCATTGCCTTCATTTACAATGGACTTAAATTTATCTACATTTTGAAAACCTTCTGAACCTCTGTAGTGGTAAGGAATAACTTCCTTAGGAGCAAATTCTAAAACAGCGCTTGCTGCTTGATTAATATCCATCGTGTATGGTAAATTCATACAAACAAATGCTTTGTCAATATTTTCTAAAGACCTCATTTCTGGAATACCTTCTGTATCACCAGAAATATAAACACGATAACCGTTTTTCTCAAGAATATAACCATTACCTCTTCCTTTCACATGTTTATCTAATCTCCCTTCTGTTAGATTATACATAGGAATTGCAGTGATTTTCAACTCATTTCTTGTTGTAGTTTCTCCGTTATTGACAACAACTAATGGTTTCAAACCATCAGAAAGTTTATCTGCAACAGCTTTAGGTGTAAATAAAAAGTTCTTGTCGTTTTTAATAGACATAAGTGTTTCCTCACTCATGTGATCACCATGGATATCGGTTACTAAGATTACCTCAGCATCTGGCATACCTTCAAAAGAAGCTGATCCACCTACGGGATCCACATAAATGATCTGTCCATCCCAGTTCATTACAAAAGTAGCATGTGAAATAGGCATTATTTCAATATCATTCATTGCTGCTATTGTCTTTTCAGCTGGTGCTTCTGAAACTGCTGTATCTTCTTCAACAACTTCTTCTTTATTTTCTTTGCACGATATAGCCATTATTGAAACGGCCATTAATGCAATCCACAATTTTTTCATTTGATTAATTTTTAAGGTTGATTCAAAGTTATAGACACCTCAACTGTTTTTAGCCAAATTAAAATTAAAATCAACACAAGTATTTTTAAGAATAAATGAAGTACATCACAAAATAAAGGATCACACAAGCAATAAAACCAAATAAAGACCTCAACAAATACTTTTTCCTCAAGTCATTGATTTGTAACTGACCCAACTCTGACGACCGCTCTTTCCGATCCATGTTTTGAAACTCTTTTCTGAAATTAGAAAGATTCTTCAAAACAAATAGCAACCAGAAAACAATTAGGAAAACTGGTAGAAACATCAATTGCCAATTATTTGAAAAAGAGTATACATTAAACATATTAAGGAAGGTCGTTTACTAGAGCTGCTAGCGCTTTACCTACTTCATTTTCATAACCATATTTAGGTGCTGCTTCACATATATGAATGTATTTAGGAAAAGAAGACGCTTGTTTTATAATCTCTCTCATAAGACTTCTTACTTCTTGAAATGTGTACCCTACGGGAGATTGCGCACTAGATGGAAAATTTGCAACTACGTCCATGTCTAATTCTAAAGAAAAACTTGTAGAATCTATATGTTGAAGCGCTACTTGAGCAGCACTATCTGCAAGACCATTAATGGATCCATGGGGACTATAATTGATATTTAAATTTGAATCTATTAGATCCAGCATTGGTTGGCTCAAGTAATTTTCTTGAATACCTAGTATATAATAAGACTTTAAATAACCATCATGAATTGCATGATTAAAACCATTACCACTATGTCTTCCTTTTGAAGCTCTTAAATCTGTATGTGCATCGATATTTATACAATCAATCGGCTCAGAATATCCACAAGATCTTAAAAGAGGATAACTGTTATTATGTCCACCACCTATAACTATTGGTAATTTTCCAGCTTCCATAATTTTAGTAGCAATTTCACTCACTCGCTGATCTAACAAAGAAACAAGATCACTAAGCTGTTTTCTTTCTTTATGAACAGAAGAATTTAAACGCTCTGCTTGCTGCATGATGTCTTCTGTAAACACATTTCCTAAAACACAAAATCGGCTTGCATCATTTAAAGAAGTTTGCTGCATTCCTAAAAAAGATTTCAAAAAAACTTCCCAGGCTTCACTCGCTCCTACTCGTCCCATGTTTGCACGCACTCCTACATCTTCTGGAATACCGATTAAAATATATTTTGCTTTCACACTAGAAAGTCCTTCCACATCCTCGCAAATTTCTATGGATTGAGAAAAAGAAATAGCGTCATTTTCTGATTCAAAAGCATCTACATCATTTAAATCATAACGTTTAGAAATAAAACCTTCTCGATCCGTATCTGTAAAAAGTGTAAAGTGTTTGCTCATAATTCCTTAAATAAATACTCCATCAACAACCACTTGATCAATCACAACCTGACCAAAATTATATGGCACTGCTGCAATACTATCAATATTATTAAAGATCAAAAGATTAGCCTTCTTTCCTTTAGTAATACTACCTAATTCATCTTGCATTTCTAAAGCATGTGCTGCATTAACCGTTAACGCATTAAAAGCACGTTGTGGTGTCAGCTTCATTTTGATACAAGCTAGAGAGAATACAAAATTCAAATTCCCTGATGGTGTACTTCCTGGATTATAATCACTCGCTAATGCAACCGCAATATCTTGATCAATCATTTTATTTACTGGCGCATAATCTAAACCTAAAAAAAAGGAACAACTAGGTAAAGCAGTGGCAATGGTTTTTGAACCGGATAGCGCTGTAAAATCAGCTGTTTCCATCACTTCTAGATGATCGACACTTACTGATCCTGCTTTTACAGCAGCATCGATAGCGCCCAAAGAAGTGAACTGATTCACATGAACTTTTGCTTTTAATCCATAAGCACTTCCAGCTTCTACAATGCGCAACATTTCTTCTACGGTAAAATAATTAGTCTCACAAAAAACATCAATATAATCGGCTAGTTTTTCTTCCGCTATTTTAGGTAACATCTTGTGAATAATCAGCTTGATATATGCTTCACGATCGTTCTTATATTTCTTAGGAAATGCATGTGCTCCCAGAAAAGTTATTTTAATTGGTATGATATGGTTGGTAGTTGTTCCGCTTTCGCGCAAGCGAGATGCAACTCTTAATATTTTTAATTCGCTTTCAACACTTAAACCATAACCGCTTTTAATTTCTACGGCTGTGGTTCCTTGCGCTACAATTTTATCCAGACGTAATCGTGCTTGTTCAAAAAGTTGATCTTCTGTCATTTTTTCTAAAGCGGCCGCACTATTCAAAATACCACCACCGCGAGCTGCTATTTCTTCGTAAGTTAAACCATGAATTCTATCCTCAAACTCTTTCTCGCGAGTCGCTGCAAAAATTAAATGTGTATGACTGTCCACATAACCTGGAGTAATAGTTTTTCCAGTACAATCATAAACTTCTTCGGCAGGATGTGGATGAAATTCATCCATACCTCCATAATCTTTGATCAGTCCATCTTCTATCCACAAATAAGCATTTTCAATAGAAGGTAACTCATCCATTTGTTTACCTCGCAATGGCATTTTAGTATGTTTACGTACTTGAATTAATTCCTTGATATTTGTAAAAAGTGTGCTCATGACGTGAAGATAAATAACTCCTAAACAATAAAAGGAACTTTATACCATCAATTATTACTTTCTACATGCCTCACATTTCACATTTAATTTACCTTTACCTACAACTATCTTAGTAATTTCGAAACCATGAAAGAAAAACAGTATCCCAATTACCTTTGCGTTCATGCAGGACAATTAAAAGACACTATCTACGGTGGCGCAACTGCCCCTATTTATACCTCAACCGCTTATGATTACCGCGGTGAAGGAACAAATTTATATCCGCGTTATTTCAACACACCTAACCAGGTAGCGCTAGGTAAAAAAATGGCAGCTATAGAACACACAGAGGCTGGAATGATTTTCGGTAGTGGTATGGCAGCAATAAGCGCTGTTTTTCTGGCATTCCTTAAAACGGGAGATCACATCATTTTACAACGAGCCATTTACGGAGGTACTTCGCATTTTGTTACGGCAGAGTTTGAAAAGTTAGGTATTGAGTTCACGATGATCGAACATGTAAATGAAGAAAGTTTGCAAGCTGCCTTGAAATCCAGTACTAAAATGGTCTACATGGAAACGCCTAGTAATCCATTATTAGAAGTTACAGATATGTCTTTGGTTTCCGCTTTCGCGAAAGCAAACTCCTTAACAAGTGTCATCGACAATACTTTTGCCTCTCCTATTAACCAGAATCCTGCAGATTTTGGTATCGATATTATCATTCACAGCGCGACCAAATATTTGGGTGGCCACAGTGATATTTGTGCTGGTACCGTAAGTTGTAGCCATGAACACATGGATCAGTTATGGAAAACGGCAAAAAATTATGGTGGTAGCCTGAGCGATCAGACAGTTTATTTGTTAGAACGCAGCATAAAAACATTAGGATTAAGAGTGAAAAGACAATCTAAAACAGCTAAGAAAATAGCAAAATTCTTAGAAAATCATACAGACATTAAAAGGGTGAACTATCCTGGTTTGAAATCACATCCACAATATCAACTTGCCAAAAAACAAATGAAAGCTTACGGCGGGATGATGTCATTTGAATTGACACAAGATATAGATCAAACAAAATTCTTAGAAGAACTAGAAGTCATATTTCCAGCACTAAGTCTTGCTGGAGTAGAAAGTACTATTCTTGCACCTACAACAACTTCACATAGTTTGTTAACGCCAGAAGAAAGAAAAGAACAAGGTATTTCTGACCGCCTTTTAAGATTTTCCGTAGGAATTGAAGAAGCAAGCATACTCATTGCAGATCTTAAAAATGCAATGAAAAAAAGCAAAAAAAATTAATAATACGCTACAAAAACAAACCTTCCTTAAAAAAGGAAAGGTGGCTAATACGAGCGATAGCCAGTTGTAGCCGGAAAGGTTGAAAGTTGCCTATGTAAACCGAATAATTTGAAATAAGCAAATAACAACTTTCAATTCTTACACAAAACTAAAAACATGAAATTAGATATACTAGCCATAGGGGCACATCCAGACGATATAGAATTAAGTTGCGCTGGAGTTTTATTGAAAGAACAGGCCGCAGGAAAAAAAACAGGAGTATTAGATTTAACAAGAGGTGAGTTAGGTTCAAGAGGTAGTGCCGAAATTAGAGACCAAGAAGCAGCTGATGCTGCAAAAATCCTTAAACTTTCAGCTCGAGAAAATCTAGCTTTTAAAGATGGATTTTTCACTAATGATGAAGAACATCAGCTAGAAATTATTAAGATAATTAGAAAGTATCAACCTGAGATAGTTCTTTGTAATGCCATAAAAGATAGACATCCAGATCATGCAAAAGGATCTGAATTAGCTAGTGTAAGCTGTTTTCTTTCTGGACTAAAACGTATTGAAACCTTTCTAGATGGTAAAAAACAAGAACACTGGAGACCTAAACATGTTTATCACTACATTCAGTGGTTGGACTTAGAGCCTGATTTTGTTGTCGATATATCTGGATTTATTGATGGGAAAATGGCCGCAGTTCAAGCTTATGGAACACAATTTTACAATCCCGATGACAAAGGCCCTAAAACTCCTATAAATTCTAAAAACTTCTTAGAATCGATTAAATACCGTAGCGCAAATATGGGTAGAATTATAGGAACAGATCATGCTGAAGGCTTTACAACCGAAAGACATCCTGCGGTCAACAGCCTTTTTGACTTAATATAAATAAATTGAAAAAAAACACTTTTTCTATTTCCAGTTTTAAGAATTGTATTAAATTTGCAACCGCTTTACGCGAGTGGTTGAATTCTTGAGATCCACTTCAAAAAACTCACATTGATATGGTGGTTGTAGCTCAGTTGGTTAGAGCGCTGGTTTGTGGTGCCGGAAGTCGCGGGTTCGAATCCCGTCTTCCACCCTAAAAGTCCTAGAGAAATCTAGGACTTTTTTTATTTTTAGTTATCTACAAAACTGAGAAAACATATGGAAACTGACCTTTTTTAATAGCCCTTTATTCGTTCCCATAAGTCTGACATAAGCTTTTTTGCATCTCTCGTATTCTTTTTAGTTTCAGTAAAAGTGACTGTTCCAGATTCATCTACTTCAATCAAATATTGAAATACAAAATCTTGTGATTGTGGTACAGTACTTAATAGACCAAACCTGAGGTCGTTAAAATAGAGTTGGTTTTTCTTTTTTGTTATAGTAAACCAGTTTTCTGAATTGATAATCATGCGTTGTACTTTCTTATTGTTAATGAGATCGCCTAACAATTTGTGGTTTTTAGGATAGGTTTCAAAAGTGATGGGTTGTGTATCAAAAAAAGAATAATCTGCCAGTAGATAAGCGTCTTCCACCTCTACATTTGCGTTCCATAAAATGGTATTTAAAGCGGCTGGTCTGGTATCAATTTGACGGTATTCTATATTTTGATTTGCTAAAGCACTTTCAAATTGAGAATATGCTGCCCATTTTAAAAAGCAGGTAATTACTAGATAAGAAGAACTTACTATCAATCCCATTTTATTATAAAAAGCTCTTTTCTTCTCCGTTCTTTTTTGTATCATCGCAAGTATCAAGAAAACTATGAATGGCAACGTGTATAACGGATCAATAACAAATATCGTTTTAAAAGCTAGCCTTAAATCAATTGGCCAAAACAACTGTGTGCCCCATGTCGTATAAGAATCTAAAATAGGGTGCGTTACAAATGCCCAAAAGAACAACCACGACCAACCCTTGAAATCTTTATATTTCTCATATCTAGAAACGACCCAGCCGAAAATGGGCGCAAATAGGACTGAGAAAACTATAGAATGCGTAAAGCCACGATGGATAGCTAGTGCAGTAACTGTATTTGTAAAGTTAGATGCTAAAACATCTAGATCTGGAAAAGTACCAGCTATAGCACCATATAACATCGCCTTATTACCAACTTTTCTCCCCAAAACAGCCTCTCCAACTGCTGCTCCCAATACGATTTGTGTTAATGAATCCATTTTGTGAAATTAATACTTCGTATTGAAAAAACCCTTTCAATTTAGACTCAGAAACTTAGCACATAACCAACCACTAAGATTGACATAATGTCTTTCGTAAATTCCCATAGTTAATGATCATGTCCACCAGATTCTCCTATTAAGTTAAAAGCTCCTTTTGTTAGGAATAACGCCTTTCTATCCAGCTCATCTCCTACAATGGGGATAAATTTCTTAAAAATATCTCCTGTATCTACTTCAATCTGTTCAAAATAGTAGCCTTCATCTGTTTTCTCATGTAGTAATAAGACAAAGCTATCTTCTTCTATTTTTGCAATAGCTGTTTCTGGTAACGCTTTCGCGAAAGCGGACTCCACAACAATATCAGCATCTACAAACATACCTGTTAGAAAGTTTACTTGTTCTTCATTTTCTAGGTGACCATGAACTTTAATAGTGCGATTAGATTCTATAGAAGTACCTATTAAATGTACATCTGCATGATAGGTTTCTTGAGAGGATTCTGGAATTTTAAAAAGAATAGGCTGCCCTTTTTTTAATTTGAGAATATCCTTTTCAAAAATCGATAATTCTAAATGAAGATGGTCGTTGTCAATAATTTCTAAAATAGGAGTTGCGGGCGATACGTAGGTTCCCATCGTGACATTTACTTTAGTAATACTTCCTGAAATAGGAGCATAAATAGAGACTATGGAAGTAATGTTTCCTGCCTCAACATTAGCAGGAGAAATATTCAACAATTGTAATTGTTTACGCAGTCCATTGTAACTGGCTTGGGCTTTTTTATAGTTGCTTTGAGCTTGTAAAAAGCTTTTTTGAGAGGTGATATTTTCTTTGCGCATGGTTTCATGTCTCTCAAATTCTACTTGTAAATAGTTGAGCTGCTCTTTTACTTCCATATATTCTTGTTGAACTTGAACAAATTGCGGATTCTCAATCGTTACCAGTACTTGACCTTTACTCACTTCATCACCTATGAGCAATGGAGTAGTTTTGATGTAACCGCCCATTGTTGCATTTACCACAGCCCTATTTTCTGGAGGAACGTCTATCATTCCCGTTGTTTTTACAGTAATAGGAAACGGTTTTTCTTCCATACTTCCCAATGTCATTTTGCTACTCTCAAATTGAGCGTTAGAAACAAAAATGAATTCTTCTTCATGATCATCATCAATTGCTTGAGATGCTTCTTGTTCGGTGGCTTGATTGCCACAACTTATAAGTGTTAAAAGTAAACTCGTTACTGCGATAATATTGATGATACGTTGCATATAATTGTATTTATAAAGTCAAGTAGTTAATAGCTATGACGGTATTATTGTATTGATGGAGTTGTTTTAAATAATCTAATTTGATCTCATAAGCACCTTCTAAACTCTGGATGTATTGGTAAAAGTCAATTTCTCCATTTCTAAAACTACCATTAGCAGTTTTTAAAATCTCGTCTGACAAGGCAGCACCTTCTTCTTCATAATAAGAAAGTGCTTTATTAATTTGATTGCGCTCTATAGTAAGAGCTTTAAACTTTGCGTTTAGTTGGACTTCGTATTCATTATATTCTTCTGTAACTGCTTCTTGAGCAATTCCAGCTGCTTTAATTCTAGCAGATTGACCACTAAATAAAAGTGGGACTTTTAAACCAACTTGAACACCATACAAACTACCACTCACACCAGAATTAGTTCCTTGAAAATAATTTAAACTTATATCTGGCAAAAGCTGTTTCTTTTCGAGATTCTGTTGGGCTTCTTGCATGGCTACTCTATTACGGTAATAATCTAACTCTACTGTTGACGAGACTTCTATCCTATTCATTGGTATTTTCAGATTCGATTCTTTTTCTAAAATCAAACTATCAGAAGACTGAACTATATTTTCTAGCTCATTATAAGTTAAAGCTACATGCTGCTGTGCTTCTTGGTATTTAATACTGATTTGTTTTTGTTTAGAAGCAGCTGTAATCTTCTCCAGATAATTAGTCTCGCCTAGTTCAAACTTTCTAGCAGCGATGCGAGCAAAATTTGAATACAAACTATCCAACGTTTTTAAGACCGTTTGTTCTTCTCTAGCGATTTGATATTTATAATAAGCATGTGTCACTTTACGCTCCACTCCTTTTTTGTAAATACTACTAGCACTAGTTACTAATGCGAGGTTTGCTTTATTTAATCTTTTCTGAGAGCCATAAACCGTAGGGAATTTAAAGTCTTGCTGGATCCCAAAAACACGAATAGGTTCATCATTTACAAGAGCCAAATTATTTTCATCAAAGTGATAATAGATTTCAGTTTTATCAAAGTTGTAGGCACTATTCACTAACTCACTGGATTGATCTACTTGCAGTTCTTGAGCTTTAATTCCTGAATTATTTTCTAATGCTAACGGAATCAACGTTTCTAAATTCATAGGTTGTTGTGCCTGTGCTTGTATTATTCCTAATAGAATTAAAATACCTAAAGCACCCAAATTCTTTTTATTTGACATCACTTTTTCTTTTTTAGGTGTATTGAAATAAGCATACAAAACTGGTAGTACCACTAAGGTTAAAATGGTAGCCGTGATTAATCCTCCTATGACAACGGTCGCGAGTGGTCGTTGTACCTCTGCTCCTGCATTGGTAGAAATAGCCATAGGCAAGAATCCTAAAGCTGCTGCAAGTGCAGTTAACAATACTGCACGCAATCGATCTTGTGTTCCTTGTTTGATAAGGTCTATGATGTTATTAAAATTTCCTTCTTTTTGTAATTCTTTAAAATGCTCTATCAGTACAATACCATTCAAAACAGCAATTCCAAAAAGAGCAATAAAACCAACTCCAGCAGAAATACTAAAAGGCAAATCTCTAAACCATAATAACAACACGCCACCAAAAGCTGCTAGAGGAATGGCTGAGTAAATCATCAACGCTTCTTTAACCGATTTAAATGCAAAATACAGCATCACAAAAATCAATATCAACGCGATAGGAACAGCTACCAATAATCGTTCCTTCGCGCTTTCTAGGTTTTCAAACTGCCCACCATAAGTAATGTTGTAACCTATTGGTAATTTCACATTCTCCTTAATCAAGCTTTGAACTTCATCCACAACCGATTGTAAATCGCGATTACGCACATTAATTCCTACTACTATCCTACGTCGTGTGTCGTCACGAGATATTTTGGCCGCTCCTTTTTGATACGTAATATCAGCTAGTTCTCTTAATGGTACTTTACCACCATCTGGCAAATCAATAAATAGATTTTTGAGATCATCGATATCATTGCGTTTTTGTTTTGCTAATCGCAATACTAGATCAAATCGTTTTTCACCTTCAAAAACACTACCTGCATAACGACCAGCAAAACCCATGGCGATCATATCATTGACATCTTGGATATTAAGTCCGTAACGAGCGATTTTTGTTCTATCAAAATTGACATTCATTTCTGGAAGCCCGGCAATCTTTTCTACAGATATATCTGCAGCTCCGGGAACATTTTCAATGAGTTCTCCTATCTCATTTCCTTTTTGGGCAAGAATATCAAGATCATCACCGAAAATTTTAATGGCGATATCTGCTCGCACACCTGTGATCAATTCATTGAATCGCATCTCAATAGGTTGTGTGAATTCTACTTCCATTCCTGGGATTATGGCCAGTGCTTCTTTAAATTTATCTGCAAGCTCATCTTTTGAAGATGCTGAGGTCCATTCACTTTTAGGCTTCAAAACAATTATAACATCACTTTCTTCCATCGACATAGGATCTGTCGGGACTTCTGCAGCACCTATTCTGGTAACTACTTGGTTGACTTCTGGAAACTCTTTAAGAAGTATTTTCTCAATTTCGGTAGTGATTGCTACAGTATTGCTAAGGGACGTTCCTGTTTTTAAAACTGGTTGAATTACAAAATCACCTTCATCTAATGTCGGTACAAACTCGGCACCCATGGTAGCAAATAAGTAAATAGAACCTGCTAGCAAAAGAGTTGCCACAGCAAGTACGAATCGTTTGCTGCGCAAGGCCCAATCTATGACTGGTTCATATAATTTGTTGAGCCATTTTACTAGGCGTACCGATATATTTTTATCTGTCGCTGTAGATGGTTTTAAAAATAAAGATGCAGCTACAGGAACATAAGTAAAGCACAACAGCATCGCTCCTACTAGTGCAAAACTAAATGTCAAAGCCATAGGTTTAAACATTTTCCCTTCTACACCAGATAAAGATAAAATAGGAATGAATACAATTAGAATAATGATCTGACCAAAAATCGCCGAATTCATCATTTTTGATGCACCATTGAATGTAATGGTGTCTTTTATTTTCTGTTGTTCCGCTTTCGCGAAAGCGGTATTCTCATTATTATAAACAGTGTTGATCTCATCCTTGTTTTTTGTCATTTGAAAAGCAATGAACTCTACAATTATTACAGCTCCATCGATAATGATCCCAAAGTCAATCGCACCAAGACTCATCAAGTTTGCGTCCACTCCAAAAATGTACATCAACGATAAAGCAAATAATAAACACAACGGAATAACTGATGCTACCACGAGTCCTGAACGCCAGCTACCTAGCAATAGAACTACAATAAAAACAACGATCAAACATCCTAAAATGAGATTTTCTGAAACGGTAAAAGTCGTTTTTGCAATTAGGTCACTGCGGTCTAAAAAAGCATTGATATAAACGCCTTCTGGCAATGATTTTGAAATAAGTGCTACACGTTCTTTTACTGCTTCAATGACCTTTTTAGAATTGGCATCTTTAAGCATCATTACCTGGCCCAGCACTTTTTCGCCTTCGCCATTTCCTGTTATGGCGCCAAAACGCGGTGCATTGCCGTAACTTACCGCTGCAACATTCTTTATATAAATAGGGAAATTATCTTCATTCTTGACCACGATATTACCGATGTCCTCAAGAGATGAAATAAGTCCTTCACCACGTATAAAAAAGGCCTGGTTTACCTTTTCAATATAACTACCACCAGAAATACTATTGTTCCTTTCTAGAGCGGTAAAAACATCTTGCGCGGTGATATCCATCGCATTTAATTTCTCAGTATCAATAGCAACCTCATACTGTTTTAAAAATCCGCCCCAAGTATTTACCTCAACAACACCAGGAATTCCTGAAAGCTGTCGTCGTACTACCCAATCTTGTATAGTTCTTAAATCCTGTGGTGTATACTGGTCTTTAAACTCTGGTTTTACGTCTAGGATGTATTGATAAATCTCTCCTAGTCCTGTGGTAATCGGCCCCATTTCTGGGGTACCAAAACCTTCAGGAATTTTCTCTGATGCAGATTTGATTTTCTCTGCAATGAGCTGACGAGGTAAATAGGTTCCCATATCATCATCAAAAACGATAGTTACCACAGACAAGCCAAATTTTGAAACAGAACGTATCTCTTGAACGCCTGGTAAATTTGCCATTTCTAATTCTACTGGATAGGTAATGAATTGCTCCATATCCTGTGTAGAAAGATTAGTTGACGTCGTGATTACCTGTACCTGATTATTTGTTACATCAGGAACGGCACCTATAGAGATTTGAGATAAAGAATATAAACCAAACCCTATGATAGAGCTTGTAAACAAAAGAACAAGAAACTTATTCTTTATGCTGAAATTGATAATATATGATAGCATTTTTCATTAATAATAAACGTGTGATGCCTACCATTTTACAAAAGCAAAAGGCAGCTAAAAATTAAATACGGTTATTTTATGAAAAACGTGGAGGCTGGAATGGTCCTTCTGAATGAATGGATGACGAAGGTTCTTGATAAAAGAAATGGTCTTTTCTCAATTCTAATAATTCTGGAATATGGTAATCTTGTTTTTGTGTATGTAAAACAAATACAGTTACAGAGGCTATATGAGAACAGTTATTGTGATTGAATGGCAACTCTTCATGGTCTTCCTTTTCTTCCTGATGTTCTTTATCATGGTCTGCTTTTAATTCACCATAATGTTTTGAAATAAAAACAAACACGTTGTCACCATATTGTTCACTATGATATTGTGCATGCTCTATAAATTCATCCATTTGAGCTACATCAGCAACACTTATCCCAAAACTTTGTAGTAGGATAAAAAGAGATAATGATATGGAAAACAAATTACTCATATGGTAAAAGTATTAAATAAATTGCGATAGTTTGGTGTCTAAAGTTACATAACTTAGTATGGTTTCTTTGAATTTAACGCTTTCGCGAAAGCGAAACAGACAAAATCCTTAAACCTATTTACTAAGTTTCAAGAAGTGATACTACAATTATGACATGATTTAATTAGTTGGAAACAAACTAAATTCGTATTCTATATTGATTTTAAAATTTTAAATGAAAGCCAACCTTGTACAACAAAATAGAGTAATGAAAGTAAAGCGTTTTTTCAGGTATTTGATCAAGCATCCTTTTAAGTCTATGGGCTTTTTAATTCTTACTGGGTTTGTATTTGTAGGATTGCTTTTCTTAGGAACTTATGCAGGGCTATTCGATCATGTACCTAATAAAGAAGAGCTGACAAAATTAGAAAATCCAGTCACGTCTACTGTTTATGGAAGTGATAGCAAGCCAATAGCATATTTCTATCTACAAAATCGAAGTAATATTGATTCGTTAGAATTAAATCCATATCTGATACAAGCGTTAGTTGCCACAGAAAATGTGCGGTTTTATGAGCATTCTGGTATTGATTATAGAAGTTATGGATGTGTTTTTGTGAAATCTATACTGATGCAACAGGGAAAAGGTGGCGGCAGTACGATCACCCAACAAATTGCAAAGAATATTTTTGGCAGGAAAGAAATGTGGTTATTGAGTACGCCTATCAATAAAATGAGAGAACTAATTATCGCAAAGCGATTAGAAAGTATTTATACAAAGGAAGAGTTGTTATTGCTCTATTTCAACACGGTTTCCTTTGGTGAAAATCTCTACGGAATTGAGAAAGCCTCTCAGCGGTTTTTTAGTAAAACGCCTTCAAAATTAAACCTATCAGAATGTGCAACATTAGTAGGTGTTTTAAAAGCACCTACATATTACAATCCGCGTAGAAACCCTAATAATTCTACTAATCGCAGGAACGTAGTTTTACAACAAATGGTAAAAAATAATGCTATTACCCAAGAAGAAGCTGATGCTGCAAAAACCGAAATTGTATTAAAATATAGTCCGGCACAAAAAAATTCTTCATTTTCTGGTTATTATAAAAATTATATTAAAGAAGAATTAAAACTTGGGCAAATTCAAATCCAGGACCTGATGGATAAATTTATGATCTAGAAATGGACGGATTAAAAATTTATACTACTCTACAACCGAACATTCAAAAATATGCAGATAAGTCTATGGAGCGCCAGATGATAAGACTTCAAAAATTAATGGATAAACACTGGACTATCAAAACTACCGAAGGCGGAAAAGAGGTGTTTATTGAAAAACTGATGACTATTCAACCGGTGGTAAAAAACATGGTTTCAAATGGAAAGTCAGAAGAAGAAATCAAACAATATCTTCAAAAAACAAAAGCTGGAAAATATTGGGAAATAGGAAGAGGTTTTGAGTCCCGTAATCAATCTGTTGAAGATAGTATCATAAGTTCTATGGTGCGATTACACACAGGTATTCTTGCTATGAACAGCCGTAATGCTGCTATTTTAGGATATTTGGGTGGTATAGATTATGGTTTTTCTCAAATAGATAATATAAAAGTAAAGAATCAAGTAGGTTCTATTTTTAAGCCTATTACTTATATTTAACCGCTTTAGATCAAAGTATAGATCCTTGTGATTTTTATGATAACTCTTTACGTACATATAGCAAGTATGAAAACTGGCAGCCCAAAAATAGTAACAGCAAATATGGCGGTAGTTACAGTTTACATGGAGCGCTAGCTAATAGTGTAAACACAGTTGCTGCTAGTTTGCAATTGCAAGTAGGAGTTTCTAATACCATTAAAAAGGCAAAGAAAATGGGAATTGTCTCTGACATTCCAGAGGTTCCTTCTATTGCTTTAGGAACTGCAAATATTAGCCTTATAGAAATGATGACTGCTTATGCGAGTATATCCAATGGCGGCAACTCGATAAAGCCATATATGATTCAAAAAATAACGGATCAAAACGGTACTATTTTGTATCAAGCAAAACCTAAGTATGAAGGTTGTGTGGCTAGTTCTCAAAGCATCAAAAACCTTCAACAAATGATGGGGAAAGTTTTAATCGATGGAACTGGTGCTGGATTTAGTAATTATGCTATTCCTTTTAATATCATCGGCAAAACAGGAACCACTCAAAATAATAGCGATGGTTGGTTTATTGCTGCATCGCCAGAGATAGTTATTGGTTCTTGGGTTGGTGCTCGCGATAAACGTGTTCATTTTGAAAGTACCTCGATGGGTAGTGGTGCAAATACTGCAATGCCCATGGTAGCGTCTATATTTAAAAGTCTAAGCAGTTGGAAGAAACCTTTACTGACAGATTTTGAATATGAGAGACCTTACTTCCCTTCTCCAGGTTTCAGTGAAAGCACTTCTGTAGAATCTACTAACTTTTATAAAAATGATACGACGTATCTAGAAAGTTTACGAATTAGAGATTCTATACTCGCAAATCCTACAGTACAATTAGATAGTATTGTTATAGATACTATTTCTGGTCTAAAACCACTTGAGTCTTTACTTAAGGAATAGCATATTAAATTATCCTGATTTATAAATGTTGTAAGAAATACATGCATACATTAAATAAGACAATAGCAATTCACTGTCTTTTATGCATTACTGTAACCTATGTTACTAATAAAGTTTTGTTTAGGTTTTAATTTTATCCTGTTCAATTTATAAAACATACCAAAATGAAAGTAGAGCAAATTTATACAGGATGTATTGCACATGCAGCATATTATATTGAAAGTAATGGCGTTGCCGCAGTTTTTGATCCATTAAGAGAAGTACAACCCTATCTAGATCGTGCACAAAAAGATGGGGCAAAAATTAAATATGTATTTGAAACACATTTTCATGCAGATTTTGTGAGTGGTCATTTAGACTTACAAAAGAAGGCTGGAGCAGAAATCGTATTCGGTCCTGGAGCAAGCCCTGCTTATGACGCAACTACCGCGGTAGATGGTGAGGTGTTTGAAATCGGTGATTACAAGATTAAAGTAATTCACACACCTGGTCATACTATGGAAAGTACGACTTACCTTCTAATTGATGAAAATGGTAAGGAACACGGTATTATTACAGGTGATACTCTTTTTATCGGTGACGTAGGTCGACCAGATCTTGCACAGCATGTCGTTTCTGAACTTACCGAAGAAAAACTAGCAGGACATCTTTATGATTCCTTGAGAAACAAAATAATTCCTTTAAGTGATGATTTGATTGTATATCCTAATCATGGTGCAGGATCTGCTTGTGGAAAAATGATGAGTAAAGAAACTACAGACACTTTAGGAAATCAGAAGAAGACCAATTATGCCTTACAGAATATGACTAAAGAAGAGTTTATTAAAACACTTCTTACAGGTTTAACTGCACCACCTAGCTATTTTCCTCAAAATGTTTTAATGAATATCAAGGGTTATGAAAGTCTGGATACGGTAATGGATAGAGCAACAAAACCGCTTAATCCTATTGAGTTTGAATTATTAGCAAATGAATCTGGTGCACTTATGTTAGATACTAGAGATGCCAGTGAATTTGCAAAAGGTTTTATTCCTAATAGTATCAACATAGGACTAGAAGGTAATTTTGCCCAATGGGTAGGAGAAATGATACCTGATGTTAAACAAGAAATCCTTTTAATTACTGATGCAGGTAAAGAAGAGGAAGCAATTACTAGGCTGTCTAGAGTAGGTTATGATCATACTATTGGATACTTAAAAGACGGATTTGCTTCATGGAAAACCTCTGGAAAAGATATGGAAACTGTAAGCAGAATATCGCCACAAGAATTTGAAAAACAATTCAATACTAAAAAACCTTTAGTGATTGATGTACGCAAGAATAGTGAATATCAATCTGAGCATGTTATAGATGCAGTTAATATACCGTTGAATGAAATTAATCAACATCTAGCTCAAATACCTAAAGACCAACCGTTCATATTGCATTGTGCTGGTGGATATAGAAGTATGATTGCCTCTTCCATACTAAAACAAAGAGGATGGAGTGATTTTGTAGATGTTATAGGTGGCTTTAAAGAGATATCTGAAACAGGAGTTGCAAAAACGGAATATGTTTGCCCTACTACTCTATTGTAATATTATTTTTAAACATAATTACGACGCCTAATTAATAATAAATTGGGCGTCTTTTTCAAAGAATTATAAGTACTTATATCACTTATAAGCTTCACAAATTAAAATGAAATTAATACTAATACTTATGTCATTCTTATCCTCATTATTCGGTTCCAATGCACAAAAAAATGATACTATAAAAATTCTAGATCCATCTGCATTTAAAACTGCTATTCATTCTAAAGATGTTCAATTAGTAGACGTGAGAACACCTAATGAATTTAATGGTGGTCACATTGAAAATGCTGTCAACATTGATTTTTTTAATCAAAGTGATTTTATATCGGCCGTTAAAAAGCTAGATAAAGAAAAGCCAGTCTATGTGTATTGCAGATCTGGTAATCGCAGTCAGAAAGCGGCTCACCAATTAGATAGTCTCGGTTTTAAAAAGATATTTGATCTTAAAGGCGGTTATTTAAATTGGTAATCTAAACCTGTTTTCATTATTTAAATTAAGGATGATCGTTTGGGTCTTTCTTTTTTGTTACGCTTTCGCGAAGGCGTAACATTAATTATAGATTCTTTCTAAAAATCTTCTGTTGTGTAACATAGGTTACTACCTAGACTTCAGCTTTCATATAACTTGCTATATAAACCAAAGCAAATGAAAACTTCAATAATAGTTCAAAATTTAAAATGTGGTGGTTGTGCAAATACCATTACCTCAAAACTATCTCAATTAGAGAATATAACAGACATAGTTGTAGATGCTGATGCATCTACCGTTTCGTTTTCAGCCATCGGTCCAGATGAGGCATTAACCGTAAAAGAAAGATTAAAAACACTTGGTTACCCATCGATTGAAGATGAAAATGGCATGCTTTCAAAAGCAAAATCCTTTGTAAGCTGCGCTACGGGAAAGATGAAGTAATGGAGAAAATTATTCTCTCCTTAACAGATAAACTCGCAATAGACAGAACCAGGCTTGCTAATGAAAGAACTTTTCTTGCATATTTTAGAACCTTTATCGTTTTCTTGAGCTCTGGTTTTGCCATTCTTAAACTTGATATGTTGATTGAAATTAGATGGATAGGTATTATGCTTATTATCATAGCTCCTCTTCTATTCTTAATTGGTTTCATAAGATTTTTATATGTGAAGAGAAACATTAGAAAATACTATATCACTTAATAATTAAGCTCAATTAGACCTAATAATTAGTTCATGAAAATTTATACCATAATACCAGTTGCCATCTTAATGCTTGTACTAGCAAGTTGTCAGGACACAAAAAAGAACGACTACTCAAATCAGTCAGAAGTAAAGAAAACAGGTACTTACACCGCAACTAACCATCCTGGTAAAAAACTGATGGAAGCTAAATGCTACTTGTGTCATAACCCAACTGCTGATCACGATAATAGAATTGCTCCACCTATGGTAGCTGTAAAGTCCCATTACAAGACTGACGATATTACTAAAGAGGAATTTGCAAATGCTATCTGGCACTTTGTAGAAAAACCTACCAAAGAAAAATCTAAAATGCGTGGTGCAGTACGTCGTTTTAATTTGATGCCATATCAACCTTTTGAAAAAGCAGACATCAAGCAGATTTCAGATTATATGTATGATTTTAAAATTGACGAACCAGAATGGTTTAAAGATCATATTGAAGAAGAAAGTAAAGGTAAATTACAATACCGTAATGATGGAAAAGATGTAGATGGTACTGATAATGTTGATACTGGTAATGCTTACGCGAAAGCGGAATCAAAAACCCATACTGAGATAGGAATGGAATATGCTTTTAGTACGAAAAAAGAACTAGGCAAAAACTTGATGGGAACCATTCAGAAAAAAGGAACTTTAGAAGCAGTGAAATTTTGCAATAAACAAGCCTATCCTATTACAGATAGTATGGCAGTAGCGCAAAATGCATCGATAAGACGAGTTTCTGATAAACCACGTAACGTAGAGAATCAAGCAAACGCTAAAGAATTGGGCATTATAGAAAAGTTTAAAAAAGCCATTGCAAATAATGAAAAATATGAACCTGTAACAACAATTGAAGATGGTACGGTAAAATTTTATGCCCCTATAACTACTAACTCCATGTGTTTGCAATGTCATGGTAGTCCAAATAAAAACATAGAGCCATCAGTGTTTACTGCAATCACATCTCTTTATCCTGAGGATAAAGCAACAGGCTATGGTATTAACGAAGTACGTGGTATCTGGAGTATTACCTATAAGCAATAAAATGAAGCAATTATTTATTGTTGTATTTATAGCAATATCCATTTTTAATGTTACTGCGCAAGATAAAGAGACTCATTATAGTAGTTGGAATACCTTTGATATTCATAAAAAACTGAATAAGAAGTGGGCTATTAATACAGAGTTTAACTTAAGACGTACTAATTTTTTGAAAAATTGGGAACAATTCATAATAAGACCCTTTTTACATTACACTTTTGAAAATGATCTGGATATTGCTATAGGGTACAGTTATATTAAAAACTATAACTATTCAAATTACAGCACTCCAATAGATTTTATCGAGAATAATATATTCCAACAACTCACTATCAAACATAAATTCTCAAAATTTTCATTTGATCATCGTTTGCGTTTTGAAGAACGTTTCCAGCAAAATATTGTAGAGATAGAGCCTAACGAGTTCGTGACAAATGGTATCAAAAACAGAAATAGATTTCGATATAAATTTCAAATAAGCGTGCCATTAAAATCATTTTCAAATCATCGTGTTTTAAACTTGGTCTTTTACGACGAGGCACATTTGGATTTTGGTAATGGGTTGAGGCCAGAAAAGCTAGATCAAAACTGGATGTTTTTGGGTTTTAGTTTTCGCGCAAGCGAGCATATTAAAATACGCTCTGGGTATCATGATATCTATGCAAAAAGAAGCAATCTGTTTATTAATAATCAAATTTGGGAAACTACCATAACTTATAAAATTTAGAATGAAAAAGCTTCAACTCACTTTAATGCTAATTCTAACGACTGGATTTTTTATAAATGCGCAAGAACACACTAAAGAAGATCATGATGGAAGTGGTTTTAGAATTGCTGGTATTATAGGTCACACGCTTATTAATACAGAAGGTGTTGATAATGTGTTTGTGCCATCTTGGGGTCTCGATGTAGAATACTGGTTCAACCACAAATGGGGTTTAGGACTACATAATGATGTCGAGATCGAGACTTTTATCATTCTTGATGAGGATAATATGGAGATAGAAAGAGTCAATCCGTTGGTGCTTACTCTTGATGCTTTATATCAATTTGGCGGTGGTTTTGTTTTAACCGTCGGTCCTGGTGTTGAATTAGAAAAAGAAGAATCTTTTTATCTTATGAGGTTAGGAATTGAATATGAAAAAGATATTACAAATTCACTTTACCTATTACCTACGTTATTTTTAGATCAGCGATTTGACGGTTACAATACTTGGAATCTAGGTTTAGGCATTGGGCTTAAACTTTAATAATCTAAATAAATTGATAAATCAATGAAAACAATTGGACTTATAGGTGGCACATCTTGGCACTCTACTATTGAATATTATCGATTAATTAATGTTCTGGTAGGCAAAGAAATAGGCTCACAAGGAAATCCTGAACTTATCATTTATAGCATTAACATTGAATTGATGCGGGAACAAAACAAAGAAAAAATTTATTCTAAATACTTAGAAGTCTCACAAAAATTAGAACACGCTGGAGCAAAGGCGATTGTTATATGTGCAAACACGCCGCATATGGTTTATAATTATGTACAGCCTAAAATCAACATTCCTATATTACACATTGCAGATGCTACAGGAAAAAAGGCAAAGAAAAAAGGTTTAAATAAATTAGGTCTTTTAGGTAATAGGCCTACCATGACAGGGGATTTTATACCCAATATTTTACAAGTTAATTATGATATACAAACGTTTATACCAGAAATAAAACATATAAACGTAGCTCATAACCATGTATCAAAGGAACTTACTCAAGGCCATTTTACCAGTGAGGCAAAACAGTTTTTTATCCAACAAATAGAATTATTAGTCCAAAAAGGTGCAGATGGAATAATTTTAGGTTGTACAGAACTTCCTTTGCTGGTAACACAGGAAGAGGTTAACATACCCTTACTTGCTACAACAGAACTACATGCACAAATGGCCGTTGATTTTATTCTTTCTTAATCAATACGTTTTAAGTCTTACGCATGACTAATGTAGTCATCGCTCTTATATCTTGAACGTTTGTAGTTTTAATAGGATCAATAAGCTCAAAAGAGTATTTTTCTATTAAACTTTTTATAATTGCCCTAGTGATGAAAAAGGTTCCTTCTCTATTGGTCTGACTTTCTTTTAAATAAGGCTTATGACCGTCTAGCCCAATATTTGATGCAACTCTTATAAATAGAGATCCTCCTGTTTTTAAAACTCTTGAAAGTTCTGAGAACATTTTATAAAAGTGAGTTTCATCGTTTGAAAAGTGTAGTACCGCACTACAAAGCACATGATTAAATGATTCATCCTTGTAGGGTAATTGTTCTAAATTGCTAACTTGAAATTGAGAAGCGGCTTTAGGATAAAGTATTTTGGCATTTTGCAATCTATCTACATCAGTGTCAATTCCAGAAATATCAAATCCATTTAAATAAAACCATTTTAAGTTTCTTCCTTCTCCGCAACCAGCATCCAGTATTTTATCATTTTTCAGATAACGTTCTTTCATTATTTGATCTATAATATAAATATCGGTATTTCCTACAAGTTGGGTTAATGTCTCCTGTTTCACTGACTATAAATTAAATTTCTAGTAATGATATCATTATAATTCTCAAACTTATGTAACCTGAGTTACATAATCCCACAAAATGTACCATTATATTTATCAAATTAATAAATCAAATTCAAGAAATGGCATCGCACTATCAAATCTTAATAATAGGTGGAGGAACTGCAGGTATAATGACAGCAGCACAACTTTTACAAAAAAAGAAAACGAGCAGTATTGCAATAATAGAACCAGCTGATACGCATTATTACCAGCCTGCGTGGACTTTAGTAGGTGCTGGTGCTTATGATTACGATAAAACAGGAAAGCCAATGGCCGAAGTTATTCCTGAAGGTACCCAATGGATAAAGGATAAAGCAACTGGTTTTGATGCCATAAATAACACCGTTCATACTTCTATAAATGGAGATATCACCTATGATTATTTAGTCGTTGCTCCTGGACTGGCTTATGATTTTAGTTTAGTACCAGGTCTAGGAGAGGCAATGGATAAAGGTGTTGTTTGTAGTAATTATACAGATCCTAAACATACATGGGATGTCATTAAAAACTTTAAAGGTGGTACTGCCCTATTTACGCAACCTGCTACACCTATTAAATGTGGTGGTGCACCTCAAAAAATTATGTATCTCGCAGAAAGCCATTGGGCAAAAAGCAATACAAAATCAAATACCAATGTCATTTTTGCAACGGCGGGAACTGTTATTTTTGGTACAAAAGAAATAGCAGAAACCTTGATGGAAGTTGTTGATCGTAAAGACATCAACTTAAGATTTAACCATAAACTTGTAGAAGTAGATGGAGCTAATAAAATTGCATGGTATGAACTCACTAAAGATATTCAAGCTGGAGGCTGTGTAATAATGTCTGGTGATGATGATGGTAAATACCTAGATGAAACTTTCCAGTACAATTATAAAGATGTGAAGGTCACTAAAAAAGATGGACGTTACGGTATTCATTACGATATGTTACATACCGCACCACCATCAGTAGCACCTAAATTTATTCAAGAATCTGACCTTGTAAACGATGCTGGTTGGGTAGATGTAGATATCAACACCTTGCAACATAAAAAATATACAAATATTTTTTCACTGGGCGATGTAGCTGCATTACCTACTGCAAAGACTGGAGCAGCCATTCGTAAAGAAGTACCAGTGGTGGTAGATAATATCAGTAAACTAATTCAACAAAACAAGATAGGTTCAATGTTGTATAAAGGTTACTCGTCTTGTCCACTTGTAACAGATTATGGCAAGATGGTTCTTGCCGAATTTGACTATACTGGAAAGTTTACACCAGATCCAAAATTAAAATATCTATTAATCTCAAATAGTGCCAAAGAGCACTGGAGATTGTGGATGCTCAAGAAATTTGGTTTACCATACTTATACTGGAATAAAATGATGAAGGGACAAGACGTGTAATTTTTAATTTTAATGATGTTAGAAGGTAAAGCGTATTGCTTTGCCTTTTTTCATTATTACACTTTTGAATTCATAAATTCTTTCGATAATTCTTTAAGTTAGAAAAGAAGAGCTGTACTTTAAAAAAAAGATGTCTATTTATTTTTAATCTTTTTTAGTTTTGCTTTTTTAAATATATTTTTTGTCTAGACTTTTTGTAATTCTGTTTTTAACTTGCTCCTCTATTCTTTATGCGCAAAATGTCGTGTATGATCATTTGTTCAATACCGATCAATTACCGACTGCAATTTATTATGATATAGTAGAAGACTACAATTATAATATATGGTTAGCGAGTGGTAATGGATTAGTTAAATATGATGGTGATCAATTCATTACTTATACTAATGAAAAGCAACGAGCAATTACGGTATTTAATCTTACACTTGATCAAGATGGAATCTTATGGTGTAATAATCTCTATGGTCAGATATTTTATGTAAAAGATGATCAATTACAATTGTTCTACGACGCTCGTGACCTTACTGGTGGCCAGTTGTCGCCTTTTCAAGTTAAAGAGGCATCAGTACAATTATTTACACGCAATAATGGTATATTCAGTATTAATAGAAAAAGTAAGGTAGTTGAAAAAATATCATCTAAGCTTACATTGAGTGCCACCACAAGTTCTGGTGCAACTCAATTACTTTCGCTCAATCCACCTCAAGATGACTTCAGTATTGATCTGATTGACAACGAAACAGTAACGTCAATCACCAGCATCGACTTAAGCAATGTAATTGCTCCCATGATTACTAGGTTTCAAGAAGAATTATTGATTCACTACATGCTTAATAATGAAAATAAGATTATTCACATAGACGCGCAGAATAGGAAAACCCCTTTAAAGGTTCCTCAAGAATTAAGGACTAATCGTATTTATAATATAAAGGTAATTAATGATCAATTATGGTTTTGTACTAACGATGGAGTCTGGCGATATACTTTAAAAAAGGACATATTAATTAATCCGTTGCATTTATTGAAATCACAATCAATCTCTAGTATAATGAAGGATTTTAATGGCAACCTATGGGCTACATCTTTGGATAACGGATTGTTTATTGTATCAGACATCAACAAACGACGCTTTACCATAGAAAACCCAAAGGAAAAAGTGACGGCTAGTTATCCATTAGGTTCTAATAAAATGGTAATAGGTACTAGTTTAGGTGGAATATATATCTATGAGCATCCTTCAAGCTTTACTAAGAAGTATCAATTAAAAGATTCAAATTTTATCGAGTATTTATACTATGATACTCAATATAAAAAACTAATCATAAGCGGTATAGGAAACGATTCTTACACCTTAGATCTAAATAACGGACAGCTTGTTGAACATGACTTATTCTACAACAGCGCAAAAAGTATAACACGGCTTAATGATACTCTTTTATTCTACGGTAATTTTAAAGAGGCACTTTTTTATAAAAATTCATACGATAAATCTCAGGCTTACACGATAAGGCAGCAACGCGTTAAAGAGGCGCTCGTCATCGATAATAATCGCATCATTATTTCATTTATAGACGGGACTTATATGTATGATGCCAGGCATAATACACTTATAGAATTAACTCATAAAAACGCTTCCATTTATTCTAATTCATTAACAATAAAGCAGGAAGAATTATGGATAGCGACTAAATCAGGTACTTTCTTAATTTGTGAGAAAGATGATTTAGGGTCTCGCTTTCGCGAAAGCGTAATTACACAATCACCCATCAATGAAAGCACTATTTTCAACAATATACAGGCTGATGGTTCTTATCTATGGATGTTATCTAACGGTAACCTGACACAATATGATCCTGAGCATGATAAATTGAAAGTGATATCTAATGGTAATTCATTTAGTGAGGTGGTAAATGATTACATCATCACTGATGAAGATGTCATCACCTTCTCTTCAAAATCGATTTATCGCATCCCTAAAAACATTTTAGATAAAAGAAATCGTACGGCACCTATTAACATTACTGATGTTAAGTTGAAGGAAATGAGCTTGCTAATTTCTAAAAAACTAGTGATTAGATAGATTAATATTGATTTAGTAAATTTTAAATGTCCAAAGAGCAGCTGTAATGGTTGCTCTTTTTTATTTACAATAATTGAACGATAATCGCTCAAGTCTTCCTATAAATAAGATCTGTTTTGTTAGAATTTTGTGAAATCCAACGTTATGTAACCTGTGTTACCGACGCTAACTTTTACATAGCGTAAATTTATAACATATTAATAAAACAATAAATTTTAACTATTATGAATAACGAAAATGAATTACAAGAAAACGTAGTATCTATGCCTAGAATAGGTGATACTGCACCAGATTTTGAAGCTGTTACTACTAAAGGAAACATTAAAATGTCTGAATTTGCAAAAGACAAATGGACAGTTATGTTTTCGCATCCAGCAGATTTTACACCAGTTTGTACCACAGAAATGAGTGGTTTTGCTGAAAGAAAAGCTGAGTTTGATGCACTTAATACAGAGTTATTAGGTTTAAGTATAGATAGTATTCACGCACATTTAGGTTGGGTACAAAACGTAAGAGAAAACACAGGCGTTTACTTTGACTTCCCAATTATCGCAGACATTGACATGAAGGTATCAAAACTTTATGGAATGCTACAACCTAATGAAAGTGAGACCGCTGCAGTAAGAGCCGTATTCTTCATTGATCCTTCAAAAAAAATAAGACTTATCATGTATTATCCACTTAACGTTGGTCGTAACATGGATGAAATTTTAAGAGCTCTTGATGCGTTACAAATGTCTGATAAGCATAAAGTAGCAATGCCATTAGATTGGAAAAGAGGTGATCAAGCGATCTGTCCACCACCTAAGTCATTAGATGCTTTAAATGATAGACTAGCAGATGATTCTGTAGAAAAAATTACGTGGTACTTAGCAAAAAAAGATATATAAATAAAATCAGGGCTTTATGTACTTTTACTAAAGCCCTTTTTTAATTATTAAATATAGCATTATGAAAAATATGAACAATATAGGATTAGACATTGAGGCTTCTCAAAACACAGCAGTCCAGCTTAACGATCTTCTTGCAAACTATCAATTATTCTACATGAACCTAAGAGGTTTTCACTGGAATATAAAAGGAAAGAAATTCTTTGAACTTCATCTTAAGTTTGAAGAACTTTATAACGATGCCTTAATCAAGGTTGATGAAATTGCTGAGCGTGTTCTAACCTTAAGCGCAACACCTTTGCATGCTTTTAATGCATACTTAGATGCGTCAGAGATAAAATCTGCAGAAAACGTGACAGATGGTGAAGTAGCTATCAATAGTATCTTAGAATCGTTAAAGATTCTTTTAAGCAAAGAGAGAGCTATATTATCAATTGCCGGCGATGCAAACGATGAAGGAACGGTCGCTCTGATGAGTGACTATATTGTACAACAAGAGAAACTTGTATGGATGTTGTCTGCTTACCAAGACTAATATAATTTATGAAACAATACCCAGCAGACTTTTGGAATGAACGCTATGCCGAAAAAGAATATGTCTATGGCACACAACCCAATGTGTTTTTCAAAGAACAATTAGACCAGTTAGCGGCAGGAAAGGTACTCCTACCTGCCGAAGGTGAAGGCCGTAATGCGGTGTATGCGGCGTTGCAAGGTTGGGATGTTGTTGCCTTTGATATAAGTACAAGTGGTAAGGAGAAATTCATGCAATTGTCAGAAAAACAAAAGGTTAACGTAGATTATCAAATTACTAGCGTGCTAAACTTTAAAACTGATATCCAATTTAATGCAATAGGATTTTGTTACGCCCATTTTCCTATAGAAATAAGAAAAGAAGCATTTCAACATCTCTTAAAGTTCTTAAAGCTTAATGGGAAAGTTATTTTTGAAGCTTTCGCGAAAGCGCAATTAGGAAAACCTTCTGGAGGACCTAAAAATATCGAGATGTTATTTTCTATTGAAGAAATAGAGACCGAATTTGCTGGATTAAAATTTGAGCAATTAAGAGAAGAAACCATCACATTATCTGAAGGTAACTACCATAAAGGCGAAGCAGAAGTGATACGATTTGTAGGTATCAAGCAATAAAAAAAAGCCCTTTTGAAACTATCAAAAGGGCTTGTAATGTTAAAGCAAATCATTAAAAATCAAACTTTGCAAACACCGAGAAGTTTCTTCCTGGATCATTGATCGGTACACGACCAAAATCTGCTTGATTAGTAAATGAAAAGTTCAAGTGGTTGTTATAGGTTTCATCAAAAACGTTTAAAACGGCCAATCCTAACTGTACATTTTTATAAGGTTTTATACCTAATCTCAAATCCAAAGTCTCATAACCAGCGGTTTCCTGCTCTCTAAAACTTGTTGAAATCTGGTCTTGTCGAGAAGTAATCGTATAATCTAAACTTGCCCATACTTTTTCTTTTTCAAAACCGAAACCTAAGCGCGTTGTTAAAGGTGGCGTTAGTGGCAGTGATTCATCAAGGTCTTCATTTCTCGCATATACATAAGCCATTGCTGCATTAAAATTGAAGTGTTTTGCAAAATCTATGGCAGCTTCAGCCTCAAAACCTGTTTTGTAGGCATCGTCTATATTAATAAAACGCTTTACCTCTTGAGGTTGTGCATTGGGCATAAATTTGCGGTCTAGCGTTGGGTCAACCACAGCTACGATGTAGTTTTCATATAATGAATAATAGCCAGAAATGCTATAGCGTAGCGCATCAATCCCTTTAGTGAAGGCTTTTCTTCCCTTAAAACCTATTTCAAACTGATTATTCACCTCAGCATCTAAATTAGGGTTCCCGACATATTCAAATGGGTCTTGACCTACAGAAAAGTGATTGATATAGCGCTCTATCATATTTGCAGACCGCACGCCACGACCATAAGCTATTTCCAATTTATTATTTCCTGAAAGTCTGTGCTTCATGGAAACCGTTGCAGAGACATTGTGTTCATCACGTTGTCCTAAATCAGTATATAATTCTTGAAAATCGGCTTCGGGATCTTGTATATCTGAAATTACCAGATCATAACGAACACCTGCCGTAAGAATCGTTTTATTAGAAAGAGCATACTTATTTTCAGCAAAAAGCCCGTAGTCATTTATATAAGAATCCTGCCAAACTTTGTCTTGAAACACCATAGGTTGTGGTAAGAGGTCGCCCATCATATTGCGCTTTACGGTACGTGTTCTCCCGCCATCACGGGCAATAAGTAAAGCATCGATTCCACCATATGAAATCCATTTTTCTGTGGGTTTCATTTTGAACTCTACTTTTCCACCAGCCGTTGTGGCATCTATGGTAGATAAAGCTTCAGTCATCATAGAAGAAGGTCGTCTTGCGTTAGACATAATATGATCTACATAAGAATAATAAGCTTTGGCATTAATTTCTTCTATAAAATCGCCCACGTCAGAAATTTTATAATCTAATGATAAAATGGAGCTGTTATCCTCATCAGTATCCATAGGTAGTCCAGCATGTAATACATCTCTTCCATAAGACTGTCGCCAGTGTGCCTGGATTCTTTGATTGTCTTTAATATTGTAGCCTAATCTCAAGCCATAATCAAGACTTCTGAAGGCGCTAGGAATTTCAGTTCCATCACCATCTTCATAGTTTCCAAAATCACGATAACCAGCGGTAGCTGTAACATCGTACTTGTCTGTGATTTGATGCAGTTTTAAGGAAGAGACTAATGCATTTCCATTAGTTTCATAACCGCTGCTTATGCTGCCGTGAAAACCGTTATCCATAGCGCTAGGTTTTTGAGTTACGAGGTTTATAACTCCTCCAAAAGTAGCACCGTATCTTACCGTATAAGGTCCTTTTATAACTTCTATACGTTCAATATCTTCTGGAACTACGTGCGTCGTTATTGGATCCATTCTGTTTGGGCAGGCGTGCATTGCCTTTGTACCACTATCAAACAGAATATTGAGTTGCTCATATTGTGAGGCTCTAAAAGATGGATCGATGGCATAGTTTCCACGTTTGATGAGTGAAAATCCATTGAAATCATTGAATAAATCAGCAACGTTTTTGGGTTGAACCACTTTTTTAACTAAATCTGTTTTTACCTTGGTGAGAACCGGATCTGTAGTTCCTTGTCCAGTAACGATTACGGTATTTAAATTAATAGGTTTTGTTGTTGTAGTATCTTTTTTTACAGTTTCCTGTGCTACTATTGATACAGGAATAAATGCGTATAATAACGCAAATTTTATTATTTTCATTTGTGAATTTTCAAAATTGAACATCAATCGTCTTGAGAAAACTAAAATGAGTTTTCTCTTTTTAAATTATATATGAAAATTATACCTGTGGAGGATGAAAAATAGTATTGGTAATGTCTTTAGGGAAAGTTGTGAGGTAGTAAAAGTTTTTATCTAGTGAAATAGTAGTAATTAATAAATCATCAAAAATAATCGCTGGATTAAAAAAGAACCAGGACTCCCATTCCAGTAAAGGTAATGTTTGGTCGTTTTGACCAGACGCATCTTTACTTATTTTACTTAAATAGCATTTACCATCACATTTTAACTGAGGTCTGTCTTTATTTTCACACAATTGCTCAATAAAACTATCCACATCTAGTGTATACCACGTATAAACTATGGTGACTTTAAGACTATTACTTAACAACAAAAGGGATAATATGATTAAGCTACATAACTTCACAAAACAAAATTAAGGCATAATATTTTCTAATAAACTGATAAAAACCATTTTCAAAATTGATTTATTTGTTACGCTTTCGCAAAAGCGATTTTATGAAAATATCCAGACTTGAAAGTCAGAAATTATTACAAAAGTATTTTAAAATGATAACGCCTAATGCAACTAAAGTTACACAAATCAAAAGTCATAGAAAGTATAATTATGTAACCTGTGTTACCCGATAACTTAGTTAGTACGTTTAAATTTGCTGATAAAATTCCCAGAAACTATGGATACAGAAATTCTTGCTAGAATCCAGTTTGCTTTTACTATTGCCTTTCACTACATCTACCCACCTTTAAGTATAGGGATAGGGTTGATAATGGTGTTTTTTGAAGGGATGTATTTGAAAACTGGAAATAAACATTACGAGGTGTTAACTCGTTTTTGGTTAAAAATATTTGCCATCACATTCGGTATCGGAGTAGCCACTGGAATTATAATGGAGTTTGAATTTGGGACAAATTGGTCCGTGTATTCCAGATATGTAGGAGACATTTTTGGGAGCGCACTTGCTGCTGAAGGTTTGTTTGCATTTGGATTAGAAAGCGCCTTTCTCGGGATTCTACTCTTTGGCTGGAATAGAGTGTCACCTAAGGTGCATTTCATCTCAACCATAGGTGTGTTTTTAGGCTCGATGTTTTCGGCGGTATGGATTGTAGTAGCAAATAGCTGGCAACAAACGCCAGCTGGATATCACATTGTAGGAGAAGGTTTTAATGCTCGCGCAGAAGTAACTGATTTCTGGGAAATGGTTTTTAATCCATCTAGTGTCGATAGAATCATACACGTATGGCAAGGCGCTTTTCTTGCTGGTGCCTTTTTAGTATTGAGTGTACACGCGTATTATTTACTTAAAGGAAGATATGTTGAAATTTCTAAAAAAGCTTTTAAAGTCGCATTAGGTCTTGCTACAATTATTTCATTGACACAGCTATTTTCTGGGCACAGATCTGCCGAAATTGTAGCAGAACATCAACCTGCAAAACTAGCAGCTATGGAAGGACATTATGAAGAGTCCGCAGCAGCAGATTTGTACTTATTTGGATGGGTAGACAATGAGACACAAGAAGTTACAGGAGTTAAATTACCAGGTGGTTTATCTTTCTTACTACATCAAGATTTTGATACACCAGTAACCGGTTTAAATGCATTTGCAAAAGAAGATAGACCAGGACAAGTAAATGCTGTATTCCAATTTTATCACATTATGATCTCTATAGGTATGCTTCTTATAGGACTGACCATATATGCTAGTTTCTTGTGGTGGAGAGGCACACTGTTTGACAAAAAGTGGCTTTTAAAGATATTTGCATTCTCGGTATTGCTGCCTCAAATAGCAAATCAAGTAGGATGGTTCTCTGCAGAAATGGGAAGACAACCATGGATAGTTTACGGTCATTTAAGAACAGACGAAGGGTTTTCTCAAGAAGTTTCTTCTAACCAGATTCTATTCTCGTTGATATTATTTCTAGTTGTTTACACCATTTTATTTTTACTATTCATTTACTCTGTAAATAAGAAAATAAAACATGGTCCTTATGATGAGGCAAAGCATCCAGATGAATTTTTAAAATACGTTTAATAGATGGAATATTTTTTAGGTATAGATTATCCAACACTTTGGTTTCTAGTAGTCGGTTTATTATTCTCAGGCTATGCCATTTTAGAAGGTTTTGATTATGGTGCTGGCGCTTGGCATTTATTTTTCAAAAAAGATATGAGCAGGCGTATTGCGATTAATGCTATCGGCCCTTTGTGGGATGCAAATCAAGTATGGTTAGTGATAGGTGGTGGCGCATTATTTGCTGGTTTCCCAGTGATGTATGCAACGATGTTGTCGTCTATGTACGTACCATTTATGCTATTTCTAATGTTGTTAGTACTACGCTCTGCAGCTATAAAATTTAGAAGTGCAGAAGAAATGTTGTGGTGGCGTAAGGCTTGGGATATTACCTATTTCATATCTAATGTCTTAATCTCGTTCTTGCTAGGTGTTGTGGTTGCAAACATTTTACAAGGCATCGCTATTGGAGAAAATTTAAGCTATAAAGGCGGTATGTTTTTCTCTTTCTTAAATCCATACGCGATTATGGTAGGTTTTACCACAGTATCCCTATTTATGACGCAAGGTGCTATCTTCCTACTGTTAAAAACTGAAGGTCGTTTGCACGCTAGACTAACGTTTTTACTTAAAAAAGGAATGATTTTCTTTATCGTAAGTTTTGCTGCAACATCCTTATACACACTCGTATTTTTACCTGGAGTGACAGATAGATTTAAAGAGTACCCTATACTGTTTATAATTCCTGTTTTGGCCTTTCTAGCAGTTGCAAATGTGCCTCGATTAGTATCAAAGAAAAGTTATGGAACAGCTCTAATTTTTTCCTCATTAACGATGGCATTTTTATTAATGCTGGTAGCAGTACAACTATATCCTGTATTGTTACCTTCTACTATTGATCCAGAATATAGTGTTACTATTTACAACGCAGCATCATCACAAAAGTCACTAGGTATTATGTTAACCATTGTATGTATAGGTGCACCGCTTTTAGCCGGATATTTTTTATTCTTGTATAAAACTTTTCATGGTAAAGTGAAACTAGATGATACGAGTTATTAATTTACTTTTCTTTTTTCTTATTCAATTTGAAAGCTAGCCATATAAAGCCTATTAGAAAATGTAAAATTATAATGAAAGCAACTATATAAATTGTAGTATTTGTGTAGGCTTCCACAAAAATAGGACACTTTAAAATTAGACAAAAAGTTTTTATTTAGTTGTTCTTTGATGAAGAAGT